>NZ_JBSHAM010000024.1:0-69116 GCF_053611505.1 Amycolatopsis sp. NPDC054798
CACTTTTTTGTTTTATTTTTGGTGGGTTGTTTTTTTTTTTTACGACACTGGGTGCCCTCGGCGCCATGCCCCGGGGCGGCCCCCCCCCGGGGCCCCGCCGCCCCGCTTCTCCCCTGGAGTCCGTGAAGGACCCCCTGAGGGAATCAGTGTCCGTGAACGTGGCCTTCACGGACGGCGAACTCACGATGCACACCGAGCCAGCCCTAGCCGGCGAGCCTTCGGTCTGGCCTGCCAGCCGAGGTTGTGGTCCGTGAAGGGCTCCTTGAGGGAATCTGATTCCCTCAAGGAGTCCTTCACGGACGGCTGGAACGGCTGAGGCTGTCGTGGCTCAGTGGTGACGCGGAACCAGGTGCAGCAGCCGCGAAGCGTGCGGCGCCAGGGTCGCGGTGAAGCTGTCCCGGCTCATGCCCAGGTTCCGGTGCGCCCACAGATCCCGCACGGCCGCCGGGCCGCGCAGTCCCAGGTCCTGCCAGGACGCCGTCACCGGGGCTTCTGTCGAACCCAGGTTGAACAGCGCGACCGTCACCCCGCCCCGCCCGTCGGGGCTGAACCACACCTGCTGCTGGGTGGCCTGCGAGACCGGACGCGCCGGGCGGCCCGCCTGGTCGACAGCCAGCACCTCGCGGTTGGTGAGCAGTTTCAGGTCGTCGGGATCGAGTTTCGTCAGGTCGGTGCCGAGCAGCAGCGGCGAGGCTTCGATCGCCCACAGCGTCATGACGCTCTGCCGCTCGTCCGGGGTGATGCCGTTCGCTTCGCCGTTGCCGACCTCGATGGAGTCCAGGTCGTTCCAGTGGCCGGGCCCGGCGTATTGCGTCCACTTGGGAGCGTCGGCGAAGCGCAGTTTGACCCGCACGTCCCAGTTCGTGAGGCCGACGCAGTGCGAGTAGCACTCGATGTCGCCTTCGATCCGCCAGCCGTTGCTGTAGCGCTGCCAGGTCCCGGCCTCGGCGATGCTGAGCGAGTTCGACAGTTCCAAGTGGATCGGGCGGCCGGTGGCCTGTATCGCCGAATGCCACTGCCGGATGTCCTCGCGGTTGTCCGCGGGGATCTTGCCGCCGCCGGGCCCGACGAAGTCCATTTTGATGTAGTCGACGCCCCACGAAGCCAGCTGCCGCGCCTGCGAGCGGACGTACGCGGCCGCGCCGGGCTTGCTGAAGTCGAGTTTCGCGGATTTGTCGTCCGCGGTGTTGCCCGCGCCGGGCATGACGATGTCGTGCACCCGGTACGGCGTGCCCTCGATCGGAGAATCCGCCGCGACCGCTTGCGCCGGGACGCCGGGCACCAGGTAGATGCCGAATTTCAGGCCGCGCTGGTGCAGATACCGGGCCAGCGAGGCGACGCCGTTGGGGAATTTCTTCGGATCGGCCGCGACCCGGCCGAACTCGTCGACGTGGTCGTTCCAGCCCGCGTCGATGTTGATGTACCGGTAGCCGTAGGCGGCTAGCCGGTCGTGCAGGACGTCGGCCTGCGCCTTGATCGTCTCCTCGGTGAATTTCCGGCGCAGCGCGCTCCAGCTGCTCCAGCCCATCGGCGGCGTTCTCGCCACCGGTGTCCAGGACTCGATCGACTGACTGTCCGCCGCCGCTGTTCCCGCCAGCGCACCGGCCAGCACCGTCACCGCCGCGGCCAGCACACCGATCCGACTCCGCTTCATCGCGACCACCTCTCCCGGGGATCGCTTCGTTGTACGCGCGCCGGACGCACGACAGCAATGATTCATCGGATCACTGACCGCTAGCCGGGACGGAACCCGCCGACCGGGCCAACCCTGTTCACCACCGTGAATGCCGGGAATATCCGTGCGAGACCTCTCGACACGATCGTAAATAGATCCTATCTTTCTCTCGGCGCTGACTCGCGTCGTTCACTGGCGAACACGGAGGTCCCGGATGAAGCTCAGACCAGCGCGCTCCAGCCGGCGGCGCGCACTCGGGCTCGCCGCCGCGGTGCTGACCGCGACCGCGGTGCTGCCCGCCGGTGCGGCCGCGGCGTGGCCGGGCGGCCAGGACGTGTACGTCTCGCCGTGGGGCAACGATTCCGGATCCGGCGCCGTCTGGTCGCCGGTGCGCACGCTCCCCCGCGCGCAGCAGCTCGTCCGGCAGCGCGCCGCGCACCTGAACTCCGACCTGACCGTGCACGTCGCCTCCGGCACCTACCGGCTCGACAAACCGCTCGAACTCGACGCGGCCGATTCCGGCACAAACGGACACCGCGTCGTCTGGCAGGGTTCGCCGGGCACCGTGGTCAGCGGCGGCAAGCAGGTCACCGGCTGGCGTCCGGTCGCCGGACGGCCGGGCCTCTACTCCGCTCCCGCGCCCGCCGGGCTGGACAACACTCGCCAGCTGTACGTGGACGGCGTCCGCGCGCAGCGGGCGTCCGGACGGCTTCCGGTGAGCGTGCAGGCGACCGACACCGGATACACCGCGTCCGCGGACACCATGGCGCACTGGCGAAACCCGAGCGACCTCGAACTGGTTTACACCAGCGGCGAACAGCTGTGGAACGTCGTGCGCAACGGCCTCGGCCAATGGACCGAGCCGCGCTGCCCGATCGCCTCGGCAACCGGCACGACGATCACCATGGCGCAGCCGTGCTGGGACAACTCCACCCGGCGCGTGATGTTCGCCGACATCCCCGGCCGTTCGGTCAACATGGTCGGCCCCGGCGATCTCACCAACGGGCGGCAACCGTCCTATGTGGAGAATGCGTTCGAACTCCTGGACACCCCCGGCGAGTGGTACCTCGACCGCGCCGCGCACACCGTGTACTACCTGCCGCGCAAGGGCGAGAACCTGCACTGGGCCGACGTCGAGATGCCTGCGCCGGAAAAGCTCGTGGACGGCCGCGGCACCGCCGAAGCGCCGGTCCACGACATCTCCTTCCGCGGCATCCAGTTCTCCTACGCGACCTGGCTCGAACCGTCGTCGCCGGAAGGGTTCTCCGAAATCCAGGCCGGCTACCGGATCACCGGCGAACGCGGCTGGGCCACGCAGGGCCTGTGCCAGTTCACACCCGGCGGCACCTGTCCTTACGCGGACTGGACGAAGGAACCCGGCAACGTCTCGATGTCGCACGGGCACCGGATCGAATTCCGTGACACCGTGTTCGCGCACCTCGGCGCGGCTGGGCTCGATCTCGGCGAAGGCGCGCAGGACAGCAGTGTGTCCGACAGCGTGTTCACCGACATCTCCGGCAACGGCGTCGAAATCGGCGGGGTCAGCAAGCCCGCCGCGTCCGGCGCGGACCTGACCGCTCGGGTCAAGGTGACCAACAACCACCTGTACGGCATGCCGCGCGAATTCACCGGCGGGGTCCCGATCGTCAACGGGTACTCGCAGGACAATGTCGTGTCGCACAACCAGATCGACCACGTCGCCTACTCCGGCATCTCGATGGGCTGGGGCGGCTGGCCGGACAAGATCAAGCAGGCCGCGACGCCGAACGTCTCGCGCAACAACGTGGTGTCGGACAACCTGATCCACGACTACATGCTTTCGCTGGACGACGGCGGCGGCATCTACACCCAGGGCATCACCGGGCCGTCGCAGGCCGAGGGCGAGAAGGTGACCGGCAACGTCATCTACGACCAGTGGGGTCTCGGCAAGTCCGTCTACACCGACAACGGCTGCACCTACGAAACCGTTTCGGGCAACGTGCTTTACCACGCGGCGTACGCCAATGTCGCCTCCACGCACACCGACTACCGGGACTCGCTGGGCAACCTCGACCCGACTGTCATCTCCGGGAACTACTGGGAGCAGGGCGACAAGGACGGCAACAACAAGGGCGTCATCACCCAGGGCAACCACCTGCTGAACAACCCGGCCGCCGCCCCTAGGTCCATTGTGGACAACGCGGGCATCGAACCGGGCCACCGTTCGGTGCTGAACCGCCGGATCGACGGCGCGTCCGCCCCGCAGGCTCCGACGCGGATCGGCACCTTCTCGGTGTCCGGTCAGCTGTACGCGACCTGGAACCCGACGGTCGCGGAAAACGGTGCGCCGGTGCAGGACTACGTGCTGACCGCCTCGGACGGCAAGCACAGCGTCACGAGTTCGGTGTCCGCAAGGGACTTCGCACGCACCGGCTACACCGTGATCCCGAAGCTGACGGACGGTCAGACGTACACGGTCACGGTGGCCGCGCGCAACCGGTTCGGCACTGGCCTGCCGTCGCTGCCCTCGGCACCGGTCACCGTCGCGCAGCCGGGCACCCAGCCCGCTGCCGCGCCGACCGGAGCGAAGGCCCTGCCGAGCACTGACGCGGCGAGCATCCGCTGGACGCCGCCGAAGGAAACCGGGTCGACCCCGGTGATCGGCTACCGGATCACCGTGTCCGACGGCCGCACCATCGAGGTCACCGGACGCGACACGATCGTCAGCCAGCCGACGCAGAAGGGCCTGACGCGCGTCGTGGACGGACTGAAGCCAGGCACCGCGTACACCTTCACCATCGCCGCCGTCACCGGAACCGGTGTCGGACCCGCGGTGACGGTGCAGACCGCCACCGCGTAACCCGGTGATCGGCGCGTACCGGACCTCCCTGCCGGTGCGCGCCGATCACCCTTCATCCCAGGCGGAACGCCCTTCGATACGCCCCCGGCGTCGTCCCCACCTGAGCCCGGAACCGGCGGCGCAAGTTCACTGCCGACGCCAGGCCGACCCGCGTGGCGATCGTGTCCACCGGCAGATCCGTCTCCTCCAGCAGCCGCCGCGCCTCCGCCACCCGCCGCGACAACAGCCACGCGCCCGGGCTCGTCCCCAGCTGATCAGCGAACCGGCGAGCCAGCGTCCGCGGCGAAATCCTCAAGTGCGCAGCCAAATCCTCCACCGACAACGGTGTCGCCAAACGCTCCCCCGCCCAGTCGAGCAACCCGTCCAGAGAAGCGTCCACGGACACCGGCCGCGGCACATACTGCACCTGGCCGCCCTCGCGATGCGTCGGCATCACCATGTGCCGCGAGATGAGCGCCGCGTGCGCCGCCCCGTGGTCGCGCCGGACCAGATGCAGGCAGAGATCGATGCCCGCCCCCGCGCCCGCGCTCGTGGCGACGTCGCCGTGGTCCACGTAAAGGACGTCCGGTTCCACGCGCACTTCCGGGAAATCCCGTTGCAGCTGCTCGGTGCGCGCCCAGTGGGTCGTCGCCGTTCTTCCGTTCAGCAGCCCGGTCTGGGCCAGCGCGAAGACCCCTGAACAGATCGTGACCAGCCGCGCGCCTCGGTCGTGCGCGCGCAGCAACGCCCGGCGCACCTTCGGCGAGAGCGGCGTTTCCACGGGCGTCCAGCCGGGGATCAGCACCGTGTCGGCCTTCGAGAGCGCCGAAAGCCCGCTGGAAACGTGGATCTCATATCCGGCCGTGGTCGGCACCGGGCCGGGATTTTCGGTGCACACCTCGAATTCGTAATGCTGCGGCACCCCGTCCCTGATCGTGCCGAACACCTCCGTGCCGCAGCCGAGCTCGAACGTCGACTGCACCGGCCGGACAAGAGCCACCACGCGATGCATGGCAAGAAAGTACCCGATGACGTCTTTCCTGACACTGTCTCGCCCGGGTCCGGGTTGCCAAGCTGGGGGCCATGCATCCCGAAATCCTTGCCCAGCCGGGCTACACCTCGGTCCCGGTCGGCGAAGCCCCGGTGAAGGACCTGTTCCCCGGCATCCGCCTCCGTCCGCTGTGGAAGGGCGAAAACGGCGCGCACGCCAACGTGGTCGAGTTCGATCCCGGCAGCACCTGGCCCGAACGCGACGTGCACGAGCCCGGTCCGGAAGAGGTCTTCGTCGTGTCCGGCACCTTCAACGACGGAGCGCGCGACTACCCGGCTGGAACGTTCATCCACGCCCCGGCCGGTTCGTGGCATGTCCCGGCGACAGAGAGCGGCTGCACCCTGTTCGTGTTCTACCCCGAAGGTTAAGCGCCGCGGTAACTCCCGATCGTCCAAGCGTTCCCCTCGGGATCGCGGACGGTGAACGTGTGCGAGCCGTAGTCGGTGTCGTGCAGCTCCAAGCTGATTTCGGCACCGGCTTCGCGCACGCGGGCGTAGATCTCGTCCACGCGATCCGAGACCACGTACACCGCGCTGGCACCGGGTTTCATCTCGTCGTGCACGCCGTCGGCGGGCCCGCCGCAGCTGCCCAGCATCACGGCACCGCCTTCGGGCCACCGGAGTTCGGCGTGCGCGACGCCGTTTTCCCCAGGCACCACGAGGGTCTCCTCGAAGCCGAGAACGTCGGTGAGGAAACGGATCGCGCCGCGGGCGTCGGTGTAGCGGAAAGCGGGCCAGACCGTCGGTTGTGGTGTCATGCCGTCGATTCTGCGGCGGCGGCCTTGGTCTCGTCTTGGAGAAACGGGAGCTCCTCCGCCATCCACGTCCGCGGCGAGCACCCGGCCAGCGCGCGCCACTCGTTCGAAAAGTGCGCCTGGTCGTAATACCCGGCCGCATAAGCGATTCCGGCCAGCTCACGGTGTCCGGTACGCAACAACCGGACCGCGCGCTCGAACCGCAGCACGCGCGCCGCCTGCTTCGGGGCCAACCCCAGCTCGGCGCGGAACCGCTCCCCCAGATGCCGCCGGCTCCAGCCGACCTCGTCCGCCAAATCGCCGACCCGCACCAGCCCGCCGCTGCGGCGCAGCTCGTGCCACGCGCGGTCCAGCTCCGGCGGCTGCTCGGCGCGCTCGACCGCCCGCGCGGCGAGCACGTCGTCGAGAATCGCGAACCGGGCACGCCAATCCGCGGCCTCGGCCAGCCGGTCCGGCAGCCGGGCGAGGTCGCCGCCGAAATCGGCGAGGTCGGCCACCCGGCCGGTCAGCTCGGCGGCCGTGACGCCCAGCAGCGTCCGCGCTCCCAGCGGGTCCAGCTCCAGCTGCACGCCGCGCTGCACCCGGTCCTGGGTGATCAGCGCGGGTTCGGTGTGCAGGCCGCCGACCGCGCTCCGCAGCGTTCCGGCCCCGTCCAGCCCGGCGTACCGGATCGGCTCTTCGAGGCTGATCACGAGCGTGAGGTGCCGCGAGGGCAGCCCGCGGTGCACCGCGAGGGTGACGTTCTCCTGTGCGTAGCCGACGTAGCGCGTGACCAGGCCCCGCAGCACCGGATGCGGCGGACGGGCGGCCCAGCTGTGACTCACGCGACCAGGCTAGCCCGGAAACGCGCGGATTCTGCTACCACGGGAGAGCGGTCCCCACGATGAGGAGAAGCCCGATGACGATCCAGGAACAGGCGCAGCAACTCGAACTGCTCGCCGACCAGGTGCCGACCGGAATCGCCCTCGCCACGAAGGGCGAGCTGGAAGACCTGCAGGCCCAGGTGCTCGGCCTGCTCGGCGAAACCGGCAGCGCGACCGCGATCCAGGGTTCGGTGCAGATCGCGATCCGGCAGATCGACGAGGTCGCGGCCTCGCTGGAGAACGTGCGGATCCAGATCCGCGAAGCCGCGCAGCATCACCTGCGCGGCTGACTTTCGCGGCACTATGGACCGATGACCGGATGGAGCGCGGAACGAGCCCGGCTGCTGGCCGCGCACGCCGGTGAATTCGCCGAAACGGCGCTGGCCAACGTCGTCCGCGAGTACCCGCACTACGAGAGCCACTGGCGCACCGACGACACTCCTGTCCCGCCGATCCGCCAGCTGCACCCGTGTTTCTACGGCAGCTTCGACTGGCATTCGTGCGTGGAAATGTTCTGGGTGCTGGCACACCTGCTGCGCCGATACCCGGCGCTGGTACCGGCCGACGAGATCCGCGCCGTCCTCAACACCCGCCTGACCGCGCCCGCGCTGGCCGCCGAAGCCGCCTATTTCACGCCTGACCACCACCGCACGACCCAACGCCCGTACGGCTGGTCGATCCTGCTCGCGCTGACCGTGGAAACCGCTACCTGGGACGACCCCGACGCGGCGCGCTGGTCCGCTGCTCTTCAGCCGCTGAGCAAGCTTTTCACCACCCGCTTTCTCGAGTGGCTGCCGAAGGTCATCTACCCGATCCGGTACGGGCTGCACGAGAACGGCGCCTTCGGGCTCTCTCGCGCGCTGCCGTACGCCGATTACCTGGCCTCCCGGGGCGAACCGGCGTTGCAGCAGGTCATCACCGAGACGGCGGGGCGGTGGTTCGGCGCAGACCGCGACTACCCCGGAGCCTGGGAGCCGTCCGGAGCCGACTTCCTCACTCCGGCGCTGGCCGAGGCCGAGCTGATGAGCCGCCTCCTGACTGCCGCCGACTTCGGTGCTTGGCTGGACGCCTTCCTCCCCGGAATCGCCGACCATGTCCCGACGGCGCTGTTCACGCCGGTGCGGGTGACCGATGCTTCCGACGGGTTGATCGCCCATCTGCACGGGCTCAACCTGCACCGCGCTTGGTGCTGGCGGCGGATCGCGGCGGCGTTGCCGGGCGGGGACGGGCGGGCCGGGGCGATGGAGGAGGCCTCGCGGGAGCATGCGGAGGCCTCGCTGGCGCAGGTTACGGAGGGCCCGTATGCGGTGGAGCATTTCCTGGCCTACTACGCGCTGCTCCTGCTGAGTGACGCCGAATCGGGGACGGCCTGAGGTGTCGGATCCCTGGCTGCTCATCGAAGTGCTCGACGGAGAAGTGCCAGCAAGCGCCTGGCGACGCGCTTGCTCCGACGCGCTGTTCAAAGCCGCGATCACCGACCGCGCGGTGCGGTGGTCATGGCGGACGCGCGAACGCGGTGTCGTCTTCGAGATCGCCTTCAAGACCAGGGCCATCCGCGACGAATTCTGCGACCAGCCTTCAGTGAGGTCGGCGCTCGACGCCGTACCGGATCCGCGCCACGGCCTCACCATCACACCCGGCGGCGGTGATTAGCCCTCCGGCAACGGCTCCCGGTGCTCGGCGCGCAACCCGTCCAGCGAAACCCGCAACAGCCGGTTCCACAGATGCGGCTGCTCCGCGTCGGTGAACTGCGCCGCGTAGCCCAGCGAAATCAGCAACAGCACCAGGTCATCCGTAGTCACCCCAGGCCGCAGCGACTCCGCCGCCCGGGCCCGCAGCTCCTCGAGCACCTCCCGAAGCCGCGGAATCCCCGCCGGATCGGGATCGGTCCACGTCAGCGCGAAGCTCTCCATGATCGCCCGGTGCCGGGCGCAGCCGGACAACGCCTGCCGGTAGAAATCCGCCAGCGCCGCCCACGGGTCCTCCGCCTCGACCGCGGCCTGGCGCGCGGCCTCGGCCCACCGGGAGAAGTCCTGGTCCAGGACGGTCCGGACGAGGTCTTCCTTCTTCGGGAAATGCCGGTACAGCGTCCCCATGCCGACCCCGCTGCGCCGGGCGATCTCCCGGACGTCGACCGCTGCTCCCTGTTCCGCCATCACCTCGGCGGCGGCTTCGACGATCGCCTCCCGGTTGCGGATCGCGTCCGCGCGCGGGGCGCGGCGCCGGGGGGTGGTGTGCGGTTCGACCACGGTCATGCGCCGAGCATACCCGCTTACCCGGAGCACTTGCTCCTCCTAGTGTGCTAGTTTGCGGAGCAAGTGCTCCGCCTAGTAAAGGAGATGCTGTGCCCGACCCCACCCTCGCCGACTGGAACGTCCGGATCATCGCCGAATTCCGGGAGAACTCCGGCTACGTCGCCTGGAGCAGTCCGGAGGAATTCGCGGCGGGCCGTCCCGTTCCGCCGCACATGCCCGGGTTTCCGGAAAAGGGAATGCCGCTGATCCTCGTGCACCACGTCGGCGCGAAAACCGGCAAGGCGCGGATCAGCCCGCTGTTTTCCCTGCCGGTCGGCGACAGCTGGGCCGTTTTCGGCACGCACGGCGGCAGCCCGCACAACCCGCCGTGGTACGTGAATCTCATGGCGAATCCGCAGACCGTCATCGAAGCGGGCGTGGAAAAAATCCCGGTCCAAGCACGGCTCGCCGCCGGAGCGGAGCGGGCCGCGATCTGGGCCGAGCAGATCGCGCTGGTCCCGAAATTCGCCGAATTCGAGGCCGCTTCCGGACGGGAGATCCCGGTCGTCCTGCTGGAACGCCGCTGAAAAGCCGTGAAGGGCTCCTTGAGGGAATCTGATTCCCTCAAGGAGCCCTTCACGGACCGGGAAAACTCAGCCGACGGTGACGCTCGGCGCGCCCTCTCCGATGCTCTCGCCGGATTCCTCGGCGATCCGCATGGCCTCTTCGATCAGGGTCTCCACGATCGCGTGCTCCGGCACGGTCTTGATGACCTCGCCCTTCACGAAGATCTGGCCCTTGCCGTTGCCGGAGGCGACGCCGAGGTCGGCCTCGCGGGCCTCGCCGGGGCCGTTCACGACGCAGCCCATCACCGCGACGCGCAGCGGGATCTCCATCCCTTCCAGCCCGGCGGTGACCTGGTCGGCCAGCGTGTAGACGTCCACCTGCGCGCGCCCGCACGACGGGCACGACACGATCTCCAGCTTCCGCGGCCGCAGGTTCAGCGACTGCAGGATCTGCGTGCCGACCTTGACCTCTTCCACCGGCGGCGCGGACAGCGACACCCGGATGGTGTCGCCGATGCCCTGGCGCAGCAGCGCGCCGAACGCGACGGCGGACTTGATCGTGCCCTGGAACGCGGGCCCGGCCTCGGTGACGCCGAGGTGCAGCGGGTAATCGCACTGTTCGGCGAGGATCTCGTAGGCGCGCACCATCACGACCGGGTCGTTGTGCTTCACCGAGATCTTGATGTCGTGGAAATCGTGCTCGGCGAACAGCGACGCCTCCCACATCGCCGATTCGGCGAGCGCTTCCGGGGTGGCCTTGCCGTACTTCTCCAGCAGCCGCTTGTCGAGCGACCCGGCGTTGACGCCGATCCGGATCGGCGTGCCGTGGTCCTTCGCGGCCTGCGCGATTTCCTTGACCTGGTCGTCGAACTTGCGGATGTTGCCCGGGTTCACCCGCACCGCGGCGCAGCCGGCCTCGATCGCGGCGAACACGTACTTGGGCTGGAAGTGGATGTCGGCGATCACCGGGATCTGCGACTTCTTCGCGATCGCGGGCAGCGCCTCGGCGTCGTCGGCCGACGGGCACGCGACGCGCACGATGTCGCAGCCGGCCGCGGTCAGCTCGGCGATCTGCTGGAGGGTGGCGTTGACGTCGGAGGTCAGCGTCGTGGTCATCGACTGCACCGAGATCGGGTGGTCGCTGCCGACCCCCACCGACCCCACCATCAGCTGGCGGGTCTTGCGACGCTCGGCGAGAACGGGCGGGGGCAGAGCGGGCATACCTAACGCGACGGTCACGCTTCCAGCGTACCCACCCCACCCCGGCGCGTTTCAACGAAGTCAGCCGACGCGGTGAGCAGCGTTACCCCCGGTCGGGCGGGGCGGGCCGGAGGCGTGACCCGGCCGGTGCGCGCGGTTACTGCAGGCGGATCGGATTGACGATGTCCGCTGTCACCGTGAGCAGCGTGACGCCGCCGCCGATGACCACTAACACCATCGTGATCGCGGACAGCTTCGTGTAGTCGACCGGGCCGCCCGCGGGTTTGCCGCGCAGGCCGCGCAGCCAGTCGCGGACGCGTTCGTACCAGACGATCGCGATGTGCCCGCCGTCCATCGGCAGCAGCGGCAGCAGGTTGAACACGCCGATGAAGAAGTTCAGGCTGGCCAGCAGCAGCAGGAAGACCTGCCACAGCCCGGCCTCGACCGCCTCGCCGCCGAGCCTGCTCGCGCCGACGACGCTGACCGGGGTGTCCGGGTCGCGCTCGCCGCCGAAGATCGAGTTGAAGACCGCCGGGATGCGCTTCGGGAAGGCCATCAGCCCGTCCCACGTGCGGGCGAACATGTCGCCGGTGAACGACGCCGCGCCGCCGAACGCGCCGCCCACGCTGTACTGGATGCTCCGCGCGACCCCGACGCCGACCGCGCCCACCGATTCGGTGCGGCCGTTCGCGGCGGGCCGGGTCACCTTCGGCACGTCGACGACGAACGTCTGCTGCGTCCCGCCGCGCTCCACGACCACCGGGACCGGCCCGGAGACCGCCTTGACCTGGGTCACCATCTCGGTCCAGGTCGGGGTCGGCTTGCCGGCCACCGAGAGCACGACGTCGCCGGGCAGCAGGCCCGCCTTCTTCGCCGGGGCCGGGTCGCCGGGCTGGCAGACCGGGTTGTTGACCTGCTCGACCGTGGCACCGCCGCGCACGCAGTCGGAGATGGTCGAGACGATCGGCTTCTGGTCCACGTTCGGCAGGCCCATGGTGGCCGCCATGATGAACAGCACGATGAAGCCGAGCAGGAAGTGCGTGATGGAACCGGCCGACATCACGACGGTCCGCTTCCATGCCTTGAACCGCCACATCGCGCGCGGCGCTTCCTCCGGGGTGACCTCGTCGAGCGCGGTCATGCCGGCGATGTCGCAGAAGCCGCCGAGCGGGATCGCTTTGAGGCCGTACTCGGTCTCGCCGCGCCGGAAGGAGAACACGGTCGGCCCGAAGCCGACGAAATACCGGCGGACCCGCATCCCGAACATCCGGGCGGTGACCATGTGGCCCGCTTCGTGCAAGGCGACCGAAACACAGATCGCGAGCGCGAAAAGCACCACGCCGATCACATAGGCAAGCACGGGCCTTGCACCTCACCCCTCAGCCGCGATCCGCGAGGCGGTGGCGGCAGGTTCGTCGTCTTTCACGGCTCCAGCAAGCGGTGAGACCACCCGACAAGTTCCGGGTTCAAGTATCCGCCGCCAGCGTGAAACCAGTGTTGCATCGACCGGCGCGGCTCCGTGCACCGGTCGAGGTCAGCTTGCCAGGTCCGCGACGATTTCCCCGGCGGCCCGGCGTCCGGACTCGACGGCGCCGTCGAAGTAGCCGTTCCAGTGCACCGCGGTCTCGGTGCCCGCCCAGTGCAGCGGTCCCACCGGCTGCCGCAGCGACGGGCCGAAGGTGGTCCACGCGCCGGGGACGAAATGTCCGGAGAAACAGCCCCTCGTCCATTCCTCGCCGAGCCAGTCGAACTCCACGTAGTCCTGGGGTTCCTGCGCCTGCGGGCCGAAGAGCGCGGCGAGGTGGTCCAGCACCAGACGACGGCGCACCTCGGGACGTTCGCGCCGCAACGCGACGGCTTCCGCGCCGTACGCGAAACCCGTCAGCACGGCCCGGGGCGAGCCGGGCGGGGTGTTGTCGACGGTTTCGGTGAGGACGCCGTCGGTCGAGCGGGCGACGCCGGAAAGCCCGGCCTCGTGCCAGAACGGTTCGGCGTAGATCGCGTGGACCTTTAGCGCGGTACCGGCGGGCATCCGCTGGAACGCGCCTTCCCGGAGCGCGGGCAGCGGCGGGTCGTAGCGCATCCGCCCGGCGAGCGAGGGCGGGACCGCGACGATCACTCGCGCGGCCTGCCAGCAGGTGGTGCGGGTGTGCACGCGCGCCGCGTGGTCGTCGTACTCGATCGCCGTCACCGGGTCGCCGAGCCGCAGTGTGCCGGGCGGAAGCGCGGCGGCCATCTGCTCGGCGATCTGCTGGGCTCCCCCGACGATCCGGCTGTCCTGTGCCCCGCCTTCGTACCCGAGCAACGGCTCGACGCCGCCCGCGCTGGCGAGGTAGAACAGCGTCTCCAGCAAGGACGTCTCCGCGGCGCTGCCGGCGAGCAGACCGCCGGAGACGACGCGGTCGAGAAACCGGAAAGCCGCCTGCGGCAGGTCTTTCGCCGAGAGCCAGGACGCGAACGTGCACTGGTCCCATTCAGCGGCGCGCGGGCTCGTCCACGGTTGTTCGACGACGATTTCCCGCGCCAATGCGTCCAATTCGGTCAGCACCGCGGCGGCTTCCGGCGGGGTGTCCGGAACCCGTTGCCCGCCGTACTCGACGACCATCTCCCCCTGCCCCGGCGTGGGGTAGAAGCCGATGCCGTACCGCTCGACCAGCGCCATGATGTTGCTTTGGGACGGGCCGATCCACTGGCCGCCCAAATCGAGCTGGGTGCCGTCCGGCAAGTACCGGGTGAGCACCCGGCCGCCGACCCTCGGCCGCGCTTCCAGCACGCGCACCGACAACCCCGCCTCGGTCAGCGTTTCCGCCGCGCTCAGCCCGGCGAATCCCGCACCGACCACCGCGACCTCGGCCTCGCCGTAGCTCGTCATGCCGCCAGCATCGCCCCGGATCGGCGGGGACCGCGCGCGAGCGCCCCCGAACGGGGGACCGCGATCACCCCAGCAGCTCGGCGGCCCGGGTGCGAGCCCACTGCTCAGCGGCGAGCACGTCCGCGACGTCGCGGGGTTCGCGCCGCCATTCGCCCGCGTCGGACACCACCTGCGAGACGGTGTCCACAATCGACAGGAACCCGGCCTTGCCCGCCAGGAAAGCGGCCACCGATTCCTCGTTCGCCGCGTTGAAAACCGCGGGAAGGCAGCCGCCCGCGGCACCCGCCTCGCGAGCCAGTTCGACGGCCGGGAACGCCTCGTTGTCGACCGGCTCGAAGGTCCAGCTCGCCGCGGCGTCCCAAGTGCACGCGGGGGCCGCGCCGGGAACGCGGTGCGGCCAGTTCAGCGCCAGCGCGATCGGCAGCCGCATGTCCGGCGGGCTCGCCTGGGCGATCGTGGAGCCGTCGGCGAAGGTGACCATCGAGTGCACGATGGACTGCGGGTGCACCGTCACGTCGATCCGCTCCGGTTCGATGCCGAACAGCAGCGACGCCTCGATCAGCTCCAGGCCCTTGTTCACGAGCGTCGCCGAGTTGATGGTGACCAGCGGACCCATCGACCACGTCGGATGCGCCATCGCCTGCTCGACGGTGACCTCGCCGAGGTCCCCGCGCTTCCGGCCGCGGAACGGGCCCCCGGACGCGGTGAGCACGAGCCGTGCGACCTCGTTGTCCTCGCCGGAACGCAGTGCTTGCGCCATCGCGGAATGCTCGGAGTCGACCGGCACCAGCTGTCCCGGCTTCGCCGCGGCGAGCACGAGCGGACCGCCCGCGATGAGGGATTCCTTGTTGGCCAGCGCGAGAGTCGCGCCGGTGGCCAGCGCGCGCAGCGTCGGGTCGAGGCCCTGCGATCCGGGCACCGCGTTGAGCACGACGTCGACCGGCACCGATTCGATCAGCTCGGCCACCGCGTCGGAACCGGCGAGGATGCGCGGGAGACGGAACTCGCCCTTCGAGTACCCCCGGCGCTGCGCTTCGGCGTACAGCGCGAGCTGCACGTCTTCGACCGCCGTGGGCTTCGTCACGGCGATCGCGGCTACTTCGTGCGCGATCGCTTGCTCGGCGAGCGTCGCCGGGTCGGAACCGCCGGCGGCGAGGCCGGCGATGGTGAACAAATGCGGGTTACGTGCGGCGACGTCGAGCGCCTGGGTCCCGATCGACCCGGTGGAACCCAGCACGAGGACGCTTCGCGAAGTAGTCATCAGCAAGCATTATGGCCCGGGTCCTGTCCGCGCGGCGGCCAGCGGTGTGGGATCATGCGGGGGCACAACGTCAGGCGGTTTGAAGGAGTGGTCGTGGCAGGCAAGGCGGTCGAAAAGCGCCCCGAGGTCGACCCGCGCGACGAGCCGTCGGCGGAATGGGGCTGGCACGGCTCGTTCCCGAAGGCCACCCGCATCGCGGGCTGGGTGTCCGCGGCCATCCTGCTGGTGATGATCAAGGGCAACCACGAGAACAACACGGAGAACGTGTGGCTCGTCGGGCTGTCCGCGTTCATCGTCCTGCTCCTGCTGCTCGACCTGCGCAAGAGCCGCACCGCCTGGCGCAAGTAAGCCCTGGCGCCCGGTGCCCGGGATTCGCTAGTTTCCGGGCCCATGAAGCCTCGCTGGGCCGCGCTCGCGGCCGCCGTCATCGCCGGTCTTTCCCTGTGCACCGCGGCCCCGGCCAGCGCCGCGTCTTCGGTGACGCCGCCGGTGGTCAGCTGCACCTTCACGCCGACGCCGGACAACCCGGCGGCGCGTCCGGTGCTGCGCCCGTTGCCGTTCGCGCTCACCCGCGGGACGGTCGACGTCACCTTCCACTACAACTACGGCCCGGTCACCGTGCGGCTCAACCGCGCGGGCGCGGCACCGTGCGCCGTCGCGAACATGACCAGCCTGGTGTTGCAGCACTTCTACGACCGCTCCCAGTGCTGGCGGCTGTCGAACTCCGCGCGCCTGGGCGTCCTGCAGTGCGGCGACATCTACGAGGTCGAAAAGGGCGGCCCCGGCTACAAATTCCCGGACGAGGTCACCGGCAAGGAGACCTACGAGCGCGGCACCGTCGCGATGGGCAACCAGGGCCCCGGCACCAACGGGTCGGAGTTCTTCATCGTGCACTCGTTCGCGCACATCCCGGCGAACTATTCGGTGCTCGGCAAGGTGGTGCGCGGCATGGAGGTCCTCGACCGGATGGTCGCCGACGGCATCGTCCCGACCGACCCGAACGGCCCGCTCGACGGCGCGCCCAAGCATCCGGTGAAGATCCGCTCGGTCAGCTTCGGCTGGTGACCTCCGGCGCGTAAGCGCGCAGGAAAACGCCGACGCCAGACCGGACCAGCGCCTCCCAGTCCTCCCCCGGTTCGGCCGCGGCGGCGCTGCCCGCGGTGAGCTGCACGAGGTGCACCGCGGCCAGCGAAGGATCCGCTATTGCGAGGTGCCCTTCGGCGGCAAGCCTGCGCAGATGCCCGGCCAGCGCCAGCCGCACCCGGGTCGGGCCGCGCTCCTTCCAGGCCGCGACCGTCTCCGGGTCGATGTGGTCCAGGTCGGCCTCGATCTGCCGGACCAGCGCCCAGTGCGGTTCGGTTTCCGGATCCCGTTTCGCCCACTGGAGGCCGAACTCGACGAGGTCGGCCTCCAGGTCGGCGATCCGGCCGAGCAGCTGGTCGGCGACCGCGATCTGGCGTTGTGCCACCCGGTCCGAGCTGTCCAGGATCACCGCGCGGAACAGTCCGGCCTTGTCGCCGTAGTGGTTGTAGATCGTCCGCGACGACACTCCCGCTTCGGCCGCGAGCACGTCGATGCTGGCGCGCGAGTAGCCGTCCCGGGCGAACACCCGGAGGGTGCCGTCGAGCAGAGCACGTTGCTTGTCCGTCCGCACCGGCTCAGTATGCCGAAGTACAACGAGCGTTGCAAAAACTACAACGAGCGTTGTACCTTCGGGGCATGACTTCTCCGCTTCGCCTCGCCGTCATCTCCGGAAGCACCCGACCCGGCCGCCGGGCGACCCAGGTCTCCGAATGGACTCGCGCCCGCGCCGCCGCTCATCTCGGCGACCGGGCCGAGGTGCGGGTCCTCGACCTCGCCGAGATCGACCTGCCGTTCCTCGACGAACCGATGCCCGCCGCGATCGGCAGCTACCGCAACGACCACACCCGGCGCTGGGCGCGGCTGGTCGACAGCTTCGACGGCTTCGTGTTCGTGACGCCCGAGTACAACCACTCCATGCCCGCGGCGCTCAAAAACGCCATCGACTTCCTGTTTTCCGAATGGTCCGACAAGGCCGCCGGTTTCGTCAGCTACGGAACGAACGGCGGCACCCGCGCGGTGGAACACCTGCGGCTCACGCTCGCCGAGGTGAAAGTCGCCTGCGTGCGTTCCCAAGTCGCGCTGGGCTTGTTCACCGACTTCGACATCCCCGACATGGCCGAGCCCGGCACGTTCGCCCCCGCCGAGCACCACAAGGGCATCCTGACGCGGATGCTGGACGAACTTGTCGACTGGTCGACCGCACTGCGCACGCTGCGGATCTCGCAGTGACCACCACCTCCGCCCCCATCGACCGCGCAACGTGGCGGATCTGCTGGATCATCGTGTTCGGCGCGTTCGCGAGCGGACTCGACGCGTCCGTGGTGACGATCGGCCTCGACTCGATCAGCAGCGACCTGGGCGCGGATCTCTCGGTGACGCAATGGGTCGCGAGCGGCTACCTGCTCGCGCTCGCCCTGTCGCTCCCCTTGACCGGTTGGCTGGCACGACGATTCGGCGCCGGGCGAGTATGGCTCGTCGCGCTGGCGGCGTTCACCGTGACGTCTGGGTTGTGCGCGGTCGCCCCGGACGTCGGGCTGCTCATCGCTTTCCGCTTCCTGCAAGGATTGGCGGGAGGCATCCTGATCCCGGCCGGGCAAACCGTTCTGGGACAACAGGTCGGCGCGGCACGGCTGGGCCGGGTGATGGCTACGCTCGGAATCGCGGTGAGCGTCGCGCCCGCGCTCGGCCCGCTCGCCGGAGGACTGATCCTGCACGGTCTTTCGTGGCCGTGGCTGTTCCTGATCAACCTGCCGATCGGGGCGGTCGGCCTGTTTCTCGGTCTCCGATACGTGCCACGCGGGACGCCTGAGCCCACTGGCCGGATCGACTTCTTCGGCCTGGCACTGATCGCCGCCGGGTTGCCGTTGGTTCTGTACGTCGTCACCACATGGGGCGACACCGGACGGCTTGACTGGGTAATTCTGTTTCCTGGCCTCGTATTGCTGGTGTGGTTCGTGCTGCGGTGCCGTCGGCATCCGCGTCCGCTGCTGGACTTTTCCTTGTATCGCAACCGGCTTTACCGGGCGGCGAGTCTGGCCGCCGCTTTCAACGGTGCGCTGATCTTTGGCAGCGGGATCGTCGTGACGCTGTACTTCCAGCTGGGGCGGCACCTGGATTTCGTTGGCACTGGGCTGAGTTTGCTCGGCTTCGCCGGTGCCACGGCGGCGATCGCGCCGGTGACCGGGCGGGCGGTGGATCGGTACGGCGCCGCGCCGGTTGCGTTGGCGGGTGCGGTGCTGGCGGTGGTGAGCACGGTGCCGTTCGTGTTCCTGCCGGTGGATGCGCCTGGGGTGGCGGTGCAGGTTTTGCTGGCGGGGTTCGGTGCCTCGGTGGCTTTGGTGAGCATGCCGATGGGGATCGCGGCGTACAAGACTGTTGAGCCGTCACAGCTTCCGGACGCTGCCGCACAGGTGACGATCCTGCTGCGGGTGGGCGGATCGCTGGGGGGTGCGGTGTTCGCGGTGCTGATCGCTGGACGGTTGCCGGATGTCGATACGGCGTTCCGGATGGGGTTTTCGGCGATCTGTGTCGGGGCGGTGGGGGCGTTGGGGACGGCGTGGATGGTGGCTCGCGCTTCCCGGGCATTACGCTGACGCGGCTATGGACGAGATCAAGCCGGGACTGTCGGTCTTCGCCGAAATCGATCTTGGCGAGTTGACGGACAAGGCGAATCGCGAGGGATACCGCGTGCTGGTCCTGTCGGACGTCGGCCCGGACAAGAAGTCCTTCTTCGACCAGGTGGAAACGCAGCTGCCGACGGACCCTCCGCTGGGGAAATTCAACGTCTGGGACGCCCTCGAAGACTCCCTCTGGGAGGGCCTGCGCTGCCTCCCGGAGCACAAACTGCTTCTGGTTTGGCCCGATAGCAAGGAGTTCGCCGAGAACTCCCCGGAAGAGTTCGCCATCGCCCTGTCAGTATTCAAGGGCCTCGCCGACATCCCGATGCCCCTGGAAGACTCGCCGGAACCGCGGAAATCCGTGGCGATCTTCGTAGCCGCCACCGCAGCCACCCTGAAATCATGACCCCTATGAGCACACCCCCAGACGGTCTCCCCGCCTACCGAGTCCTCACCGGCCCCGACGACGCCGCCTTCTGCCGCCGGGTCAGCGAAGCCCTCGCGCTCGGCTACCGCCTGCACGAGGGGCCCGCGCTGACCTTCAACGGCGAAACCGTCATCGTCGCCCAAGCCGTGCTCTGGCCGGAAGCCGCTACCGGTCGCTCCGCGGAGAAACCAGTTCGCTAGGCCCGCCACCGGATTCCCCGGCCACCGCGGCCAATTCCTCGCCCACCGACTCCGACGACTTCTTCGTGTCCTTCGTCAGCACCGACGCGACTGCACCGATCAGGCACACCACGATCGCGAAGCCGAACGCCACCGCGAGGCCGTCCTGGAACGGGCCCGAGATGAGGTTCGGGAAGAAGCTCCGTCCGGTCAGGAAGCTCGCCTGGTCCGCGGGCAGGTGCGCGAGCTGGCCGCCCAGTAGCTGCTGGATCGGGTTGTAGCCGAGGAATGCCGCGAACAGCACCGCCACCGCCGGCAGGTGCGCGACCTGTTGCGCGGCCGCCTCGGGGACGCCGTGCTGGGTCAGGCCCTGCGACATCGCGATCGGCAGGTGATCCGACAGACCGGCGATGATCAAACTGAAGAAGAAGCCGATCGACAGCACCATCGCCGCGTTCTGGAAGGTCGTCATCATGCCCGCGCCGGAACCGCGCGCGTCGGCGGGGAGGCTGTTCATCACCTCGGCCCGGTTCGGCGAGGAGAACATGCCCATGCCGATGCCGTTGAGCAGCAGGATCCCGGCGAACGCCCAGTAGTCGAAGTTCACCGGCAGCAGCGTCAGCAACAGGAACGTGAGCGCGGTGATGACCAGGCCGCCGGAGGCGAGCGCGCGGCTGCCGATCCGGTCGGACAGGATGCCGGACGTCGGCGCGGCCACCAGGAAGCCGATGGTCAGCGGCAGCATGTAGATCCCGGCCCACAGCGGCGTCTGCTCGAACGTGAAACCGTGCTGCGGCAACCAGATTCCCTGCAGCCAGATGATCAGCACGAACTGCAGCCCGCCTCGGCCGAGCGACGCCGTGAGGTTCGCCAGGTTGCCCCAGCTGAACGAGCGGATCCGGAACAGCGACAGCCGGAACAGCGGGTTGGGCACCTTCGTCTCGATCACCACGAACGCGATCAGCACCGCGGCCCCGCCGATCAGGCAGGACAGCACCATCGGGCTCCCCCAGCCGGTCTGCGAAGTGCCGTACGGCTGGATGCCGTAGGTGATCCCCACCAGCACCGCGACAAGGCCGACGGCGAAGGTGATGTTGCCCCACCAGTCCATTTTCGCGTGCTGGCGGACGCCGGTGTCGTGCAGTTTGAGGTAGGCCCACACCGTGCCGATCACGCCGAACGGCACCGACACCAGGAAAATCAGGTTCCAGTTCACCGGCGCGAGCACGCCGCCGACCACGAGGCCGAGGAACGAGCCCGCGATGGCCGCGACGCCGTTCATGCCGAGCGCGAGACCGCGCTGGTTGGCCGGGAAGGCGTCGGTGAGGATGGCCGACGAGTTCGCCATCAGGAACGCGCCGCCGACGCCCTGCACGATCCGCCAGCCGATCAGCCACAGCGCGGCCGCGTCGCCGTCGAACCAGGTGATCGCGAGCATGATCGAGGAAACGGTGAACACCGCGAAGCCGAGGTTGTACATCCTGGCCCGGCCGTACATGTCGCCGAGCCTGCCGAACGCCACCACCAGCACCGCGGTGACCACCAGGAAGCCCATGATCATCCACAGCAGATAGCTGGTGTTCGACGGCTCCAGCGGGTTGATGCCGATGCCCTTGAAGATGTCGGGCAGCGCGATCAGCACGATCGACGAGTTGATCGTCGCGATCAGCATCCCGAGCGTCGTGTTGGACAGCGCGATCCACTTGTACCGCGGACCGAGTTCCGCGATCGAATACGTCCTGCGCTCCGCCACTGTCGAAAACCTCTCTCCCGGCCGTTCCCTTAGCTAGGCTAAGCAAGTTGCTTGCGGTAGGCAACCAACCAAGGAAAACGACTGGGAGACAAGGGTCACAAACGCGTGACTATCCTTTGTGGACTGTTTACTTTCACCCGGCCGAGTTACCGCTGCGCGGGGCCGCCGACGACCTTTCCCGGATTGAGAATCCCGTGCGGGTCCAGCGCGTTTTTGACCGCGTGGTGCAGGTCGAGGACGGCCGGGCCCAGCTCGCGGGCCAGGCCGGGCCGCTTCAGCAGGCCGACGCCGTGCTCGCCGGTCACCGTTCCGCCGAGTTCGAGCGCGTCGGCGACGATGTCGTCGAACGCCGCTTGCGCGCGGCGCTGCGCGTCGTCGTCCCCGCTCGGCGTGATCAGGAGCGGATGCAGATTTCCGTCGCCGATATGCGCGATATTGGCGATTTGCGTGTCGTGCCGTTGTGCGGCCGCGTCAATGCGGGCGAGCATTTCCGGGACCAGATGCGTCGGCACGCAGACGTCCTCGGTGAGCACCGGGCCGAGCCGTTCGAGCGCGGGGTACGCCAGCCTCCGCGCGGCGAACAGGGCATCCGCCTCCGCCTCGTCGGTCGATTGCGCGGCCCAGGTCGCACCCGCCTTTTCGAAGCACTCCACCATCGCCGCGGCCTCGTGCCCGCCCGGCACGTCGCTGCGACCCAGCAGCACCACGTTCGCGTCCGCGGACAAGCCCATGTTCTTCCAGGCGTCCACCGCGGCCAGGCAATGCCGGTCCACCAGTTCCAGCGCCGAGGGCACGATCCCGGCCGCGCGGATCGCCGCCGCGGCCTCCCCCGCCGCGACCGTCGAGTCGAAGTAACCGGCGACGGTCGCCTCCGGCGCGCGTTTCGCCCGCAGCCGCACGGTGATTTCGGTGATGACGCCGAGCGTTCCCTCCGAGCCGACCATCAGCCCGGCGAGGTCGTACCCGGCCACGCCCTTCGCGGTGCGGCGGCCGAGCCGGACGAGTTCGCCGGTGCCGGTGACGACCTGCAGCCCGAGCACGTAGTCGCGGGTCACGCCGTACTTCACGCAGCAGACGCCGCCCGCGTTCGTCGCGACGTTGCCGCCGATCGTCGACCACGGCGAACTGGCCGGGTCCGGCGGGTACCAGAGGCCGTGCTTCGCGCAGGCCTCGCGGAGATCGTCGTTGACCACGCCGGGTTCGACCACGGCGAGCCGTTCCACCGGGTCGATCTCCTTGATCTTGGTCATCCGGTCGGTGGCCAGCACGACGCATCCGGACAGCGCGTTCGCCCCGCCGGACAACCCGGTCCCCGCGCCGCGCGGGACCACCGGCGTGCCGTGCTTGATGCACTGCCGCACGGTCGCCTGCACCTCGTCCGCGGTGCGCGGGCGGACCAGGACCGCCGGTTCGCCGTACGGGGCCCACTCCGCCTCGTCGTGCGCGAAGCTGCGCAGCACGTCGGGGTCCCGCACGATCCGGTCGTCCGGCAGGACGGTGTGCAGGTCGTCGATCAGCATGGGGGCTCCCGCGTTCTCTGGTCCGCTTCTCCCCGCCAGGTTAGGTCGAAATCCGGGCGGCTCGTTCGACGTATCGGTGAGAGCGAGCTTCCAGGAGGCAGCCATGACCACCACCGTCACCCGCCGCGGGATCTCGATGCTGCGTGCCGTCGCCGCCGGGCGCGGAAGGCTGACCTGCAGCTGCGAGCCGGATCTGTTCGTGGACGGCCTGCCCTGCAGCGACCAGTTCACCGCGCACGCGCTGGCGCACGCCGGGCTGCTGCGCGCGGCGGAACCGGGGCCGCTCGGGCATCCGGTGCCCGCCGTGCTGACCCCGGCCGGGGAAGCGCTGCTCGCCGCCGCCTGACCCGGCTACGCTGACCAGCGAGAAACGGGAGGCGGGGCAGATGGCTTCCGGAGCATCCGGAACGGAGACGGCGCGGCGCAGGCGGCGCACGACGGTGGCGCTCAAGGAGTCGCTGCGGGAGCTGCGCAATCAGCTGTCGCTGCTGAACCACCAGGTCGGCGGGCGGCTGAAGCTCAAGGACGTCGACCTCGACTGCCTCGAACTGATCTCGTCGGCCGGGCCGCTGAGCCCGAGCGCGCTCGCCCGCCGCGCGGGCCTGCACCCGGCGACCGTGACCGGCATCCTCGACCGGCTGCAGCGCGGCGGATGGGTGGTGCGCGAACGGGATCCCGACGCGGCCGACCGGCGCGCGGTCACCGTCCGGGCGGTGCCGGGGCGCACGCAGGAACTGTTTCGCGTGTACGGCGGAATGAACGCGGCGATGGACGACCTGTGCGCCGGCTACACCGAAGACGAACTCGTGCTGATCGCCGGGTTCCTCCGCCGCACCGCCGAGGCGGGCCGGGCCGCGACCGACGAACTCTCCGGAGAATGACGGCAGGGCCCCGCCGCTTCGCCCGAGCGCGAAACGACGAGGCCCCGGTACCAGTCGCTCAGCTGTCGAGCGTGCCGTACACGATGATGTTGTCGAGATAGCTCTTCTTCTCGGGGTCGAACGCACCGCCGCAGGTGATCAGGCGGATCTGCGAATCGGCGGTGTTGCCGTACACGGCTTCGGTGGGGAACGTCTTCTTCGCGATCTGGTCCACCTTGGTCACCGTGAACGAGGCCGTCGACCCGTCCTTGCGCCCGATCATGACCTTGTCGCCCTTCTTCATCTCGTGCAGCCGCCAGAAAATGCCCTTCTGGTGGTTGCCGTCGATGTGGCCGAGGACGACCGCCGGCCCGATCTGGCCCGGTTTGGGGCCGAAGTGGTACCAGCCTGCCTGCAGCGGCTGGTCCACCGGCGGCACCTGGACGGTCTTGTCGTCGTTGAGGCCGAGCGGCACCAGCGACGAATGCGCGGAGATGCTGGGCACGTCGAGCGAGACCGGGTCCGCGACCTGCTGCGCGGCCGCCGCCGAACTCGCCGGGGCGGCGGGCGGGGTGTCCGCCGAACCGCAGCCGAGCAGGGCGAAGTTCGCGACGAAAGCCAGCAGGAGCGCGAAAAGCCCGAACCGGGAACGCGTCACCGGGCGGTCACCGCGGCCAGCGAGCCGTCGCCGGTCTCCGGCGCGCCGACCGGCACGACGGTCACCTGGCCGGGGCCTTCGGCGGGCGGGGTGCCCGGCTTGCCCGGCTCGGACGGCTTGGTGGGCTGCGTGGTCGGCGGGGTGGTCGGGTTGCCCGCGACCTTGGCGCAGGTGGCCGAGGCGAGCACGATGTCGCCCTTGCCGAGCGCGCCGGTGACGTCGCCGCCGAGAAGCTTGATGTGCAGCGCGTTGACGGTGAGGCTGCCGTCTGAGTGCTTGATCTGCTCGTTGACGATCAGCTGCAGCACGCCGTCGATGCCGAGCTTCTGGTTCGGCTTGGTCGACACCGGGAGCTTGCCGATCTTGCCGAGGTCGAGGCCGGCCAGCTCGGACGAGGCGGTGATGCCGTCCGGAGTGGACTTGCACTCGGAGCTGATCACGCGGGCCTTCGGGGTGGAACCGGCGAGCGGGGCGAGCACCGGGAGCGCGGCGTCGACGATCGAGGCCTTCGCGTCGACCGGGCCGTTGCTGCCGTTCTGCTTCGCGGAGCTGCTGATCACCTTCGCCGTGACCAGGCCCTTCAGCGGCACGTTCACCACCTCCGCGGACTCCGGGCCCGCCGTCGAGGACGGGGCGATCTTGCCGGTGTCGACGGTGATCCCCTTGTCGCCGAGCACGCCGGGCAGCAGCGAAACCGAGGCGGACGCGCCGTAAGCCGACCCGGCGGGAGCCTCGGCGGCGAGCGCCGGCGGGGCGACGGCGGCGGCGAGCAGAGCCAGCGCGGGCACGGCGACCGCGACGGTCCGTCCGCGCAGCAGGGCAGAACGCATGAATTGTCCTTCCGAACATCAAGAATGGAACCGCCGCACGGATCCCCGAATCCGCGCGTGACCGAGCACAACTGTCGGTCACCGGCAGAGCGCGACATTATCAAGACGCCCTGGAAACGCAAAGCAAGATCCGTCGCGCAGCGCGCCCGCCGGACGGTTCCCGTGACCACAATTATCGCAATTTCACCACTAAAGAGTGATGTAACGCGGCCTCTTCGCCGCGACTTTCTCACGCTGAGCTACCGGAACCACGGCCCCGATGGAGGATTGCCGCCTGGCCCACTCGGAGGAGTGATCCTGCGGAGGGTGAGATTCGGACACTCGCTGCGATGTGACCGCTACCGAGCCCGGCCGCGCATTCCCGGTTCGCCAATTCATCCCGGAACGGGCCCCGGCGCGGACGGAAAATGTCCACAATGGAATAACCCGGACGGAACGAGCGAACGGGGAAAAGGATACGTTTTTCCTGCCCGGGGCGATGACCAGCGGCAATGGGCGATTGTGGACAGTCCGAAAAGGACTCCGGCGCGCGTTCCCGGCTACTCGACGGTGACGGTGACCTGATAGAAAATCCCGGTCCGGTCCGGAAACACCAGCGCGCCCCGTGCGTCGGTCATCTTCCACAGCACGTGGCAGACCCCGGTTCCGGTCGGCGTCACCGGGACGCTCACCTCGCCCAGCTGTCCCGGCTCGGCGTCCGGGACCGGGACGCGCGGCGGGGACGGGCAGAGCACCGTGGTGCCGCCCGCGACCTTCAGATAGCGGCTGCGCCACGGCACCGAGCCAGTGTTCTTCAACCGCCAGATCTTCGTGAACGTCTGGCCGTAGCGGGCTTTCGCGCCGTCCGGGAAGGTGACGTCGCCAGGCAGGCCGTCGCCGCCGAAGCCGGACGCGTCGCCGGGCAGCGGGTAGTGCGGGGCGGCGGCTTCCTTGTCGCGAGCTGACGGGGTGGCCAGGACCACGACGGCGGCCACGAGCCCGAGAACGACCAGCACGGTCGCCGCGACGACGATCGAACCCCAGCGGCGGGGCTTGGCCGCCGCCGCTTCGGGACTGGAAGCGGGGGCCGCTTGAGCGTCGGCGGTCCGGCCGGTCGGCTCAGCTGAGGATTCCCGCTCCGGAGAAGGTTCTTCGCGCACCGGAGACGTCCAATACTCCGCGCCGGGACTTCCTGTCGGATCGGTCACACCGTCGGGCGAACCAGCTGAATCCGCCGACTCGACCGTCTCTTCCCAGCGGGCCAGCCACTCTCGCCGCACCGCTTCCTCGTCGCGGCCAAGGCCGTTCACCGCGAGGCTCCGGACGAACTCCCACGTCGTCGGCCAGGACGGGACGCTGCGCCCGCGCGTGGCGGCCGACAGAGCCGACTTCGACGCCGCCGCGCCGAGTTCGGTGCGCATGCGGTCGTAGGACGGGTCGCCCGCCTCCCGCTTCAGCTCCAGCAGAGCGCGGGCGAAACGGGCGACCGGGCCGGCGCCGGCGTCGGGCACGATGTGCTTGCGACCTCGGCGGGCCCGGGGCTGCCCGGCCGCGGGCTCGCTCATGACACCTCCCATGATCGACATCGACCCTTGGAGGTTGCCAGGCGGCCCGGGACGGCGCAGCCCCGGGATCACCGCGGCTCAGCTCAGAGCTTGCAGCCCTTCTGGATGCGCGCGACCGTGCGGTCCGCGCCGATGTGGAACTTCTTCTTTCCGCTGGTGCCGCCGTTGGTGGTCATGCACTGGACGCTCAGCGCGCCGTCCATGTCCTTCAGCACGATGCCCGCGGACACCTTGTGCGAGCAGTGGTTGTTGAAGTACACGGTGACGTTCGTCAAACCGTCGCCCCAGGAGTAGTTGGCCTTCTTCCCGGACGGCTTCGAGCACTTGATGCTCGCGGTGTGCTTGCCCTGCGCGCTCACCGTGTCCGCCGACGCCGCGGGCGCGGCGATCCCGGCAAGTGCGATCCCCAGCGCGGAGGCGGCCATCAGCGTCTTGCCGATCTTCATGGTGTCCCCTCGGACGAAATGGAATGGAGTACAGCCGGGAAATCCCGGTGCGCTCATCCCAGCGCGTCGTCCGTTTTGTCCTCAACCGCTGACTGTCCGCGGTCAAAGCGGGGTGTTGTCCACGCAGGTCAGCGAATTGTCCACGGCTCAGTCAGCTGGTCCGCGCAGTGTCAGGACCACGCGTAAGACGTGTTCGACAGCCGACTCGAACATCGCGGCGCGGAGTTCGCCGCGCGTCTCGAGGTTGCGCGCGGCGAAGTCGAGCATGCCCTCCGGCCCGGCCCGGCGAACGAGAAGCGCGGCGACCTCCTCGAGGTCGAGGCTCGGGTTGTCGAGCCGGGCGAGGGCGAACTCGATGATGAGCTCTTCGTCGGTCACCTTGTCAGGGTAATCACAAAACGGGGTTCAGCCGCGGCTCCGATAGCGCCCGTACGGATAAGCCTCGACCAGCGTGACGCGCACGACCGCGCCGCTGGGCACCTCGTACTCCCGCCGCTCCCCCGGCTTGGCGCCGTCCAGCGCCCGCCCGAGCGGCGAGTCCGGCGAGCAGACCTCGAGCCCGGCGCCGGACTCGTCGCGCGCGGCCAGCAGGAACGTTTCGGTCCCGCCGTCGTCGTAGCGGACGGTCAGGACCATGCCGGGCTCGGCGATCCCGTCGTCGGGCGGGTCCTCGCCGACGACGGCGTTCTGGAGCAGGTCCTGGAGCTGCCGCAGCCGCGCTTGCCGGTGCTGCCTGCGGTCGAGCCGGTCGTGTTCGCCCGCACCTTCGCCGAGATCGGGTTCGCGCTGCAGGGCGGCGAGTTCCGCGGCGAGGCGGGCGTGCGCGCCGGCGGTCAGCCAGGGGCGCGAAGAGGTCGTCGACATGAGGGGCGCCTTTCGGATGGTCGTCCGTGGGGGCCGGCCAAGGCGCCTGGCCCCCACGGACTTCGAGGAGTCCCGCGGCGGTCAGCGGGGCTCGGGCTCGGTGCGGCGGTCGAGCACGCCCGCGTCGGCGGCGAACCAGCCGGCGGCTTTCACCAGGATGTCCCTTTCGGTGCGCAGCAAGGCGTTCTCCGCGCGCAGGAACAGCAGCTCGGCGTGCTCGTCCGCGGTCAGCGGCGGACCGATGGGTTCGGCGGACACGCGCCCGTCACCGCAGCGGGTCGAACGGCCGCAGCGCTTCCGGC
This sequence comes from Amycolatopsis sp. NPDC054798, assembly GCF_053611505.1. Taxonomy (NCBI): domain Bacteria; kingdom Bacillati; phylum Actinomycetota; class Actinomycetes; order Pseudonocardiales; family Pseudonocardiaceae; genus Amycolatopsis; species Amycolatopsis sp. NPDC054798. The sequence continues at coordinate 28,379 of NZ_JBSHAM010000024.1, forward strand.
TGTTTTCCGGTGGCGATCTGCTCGGCGAGCAGCCGTCCGGTGATCGCGCCGTGGGACAGGCCCCACATGCCGTGCCCGCCCGCGACGTACATCCCCGGCGCGCCGGTCGCGCCGATCACCGGCCGCCCGTCGGCACTGACCGGGCGCGAGCCGACCCACGTGTCGGTGCGCTGGTCCCAGCGCAGGCCCTGGAGCAGCGGCCGGGCCGAGGCGACGATCGCGTCGACGCGCGCCGGGTACAGCGGGTCGTCGGGCTTGCGGAACTCCATCGTCCCGGCCACCCGCAGCCCTCCTCGGTACGGAGTGCACGCGACCCGGATATCCGGCAGGTACATCGGGCTCGGCACCGGCTCTTCGGTCGGAACGGTGAAGGAGTACCCGCGTCCGGCGCGCACCGGAACGCGCACGCCCCACTTGCGCGCCAGGTCGCCCAGCCACGCGCCGGTGGCGAGCACGACGGCGTTGGCGTTGACGGTCCGTCCGTTCGCCGAGCGCACGGTGTAGGCGTGTTCGTGCCGGTGGATCGCGGCGACCTCGAATCGGTGCCGGATCGTGCCGCCGCGGCCGACCACCGCGCGGGCCAGCGATTCGGCGAACCGGCCGGGGTCGACGTACCGCTGGCCGTCGATCCGGATGCCGGCTCCGATCCGGTCGGTGACCTGCGGGAAATGCTCGCGCAGCTCCGGTCCGGCGAGCTGGGTCCAGGACACCTTCTGCCCGGCGTCACCGAGCCGGTCCAGCTCCTTGATCAGCGTCTGAGCCTTCGCGGACGTCTCGAACAGGGCGGTGATCGGCGCGTCGACGGTCGGCGCGTCCACGCCGTTCGCGGTCAGAAGGTCAAACGCCTCAAGGCATTCGTCGTTGAACGGCAGGTTCGCGCGCACCGCCCGGGTCCACGACCGGTGGGTGCAGTTCGCCGCGAAGCGGGCGAGGAACCGCCACAGCCGAGGGTCCGGGCTGGCCGGGACGTGCAGCGGGGCCTGCCGGTCGAGCAGGGTGCGCAGGCCGTAGCGGAGGACGGCGGGTTCGTTGAGCGGGATCGACAATCCGGGCGAGAGCCAGCCCGCGTTGCCCCAGGACGAGCCCGCCGCGATGCCCTCGCGGTCGACGACGGTCACCCGCACCCCGTGCTCCTGCAGGAACCACGCGGTCGAGAGGCCGACGATGCCCGCGCCGACCACGATCGCCGAACGCGGTCCGCCGTCCCTGCGGTCGAGAGCGCCCATCTGTTCCTCCGCCGTGCCGCTGCTGGTGCTGGTGGTGCTGATGCGGCCAGGATGACCCGGATCCGGCGGGCGGTCTTTGTCGAGTCCGGCCAACCGGAGCGGGCCGGTTTGTCCGGATCGGTCAATCGGTCGAACCCGCGGCGGTCAATCCCGCGGATCGGCGACGGCCAGCTCGATGATCATCGCCAGCCGTTTCGCGGGCAGGTCGAGCCGCAGCGGCGTCACGTCGGCCATCTTTCGCAGCCGGTATCGGATGGTGTTGGGGTGCACGCCGAGCCGTTCGGCCGCTTCGGTGAGGTCGCCTTGGGTTTCGAGCCACGCGCGCAGGGTCGCGACGTAGCTGGTCGAGTTGGCCGCGTCGTGCCTGGCCAGGTCGGCGATGGGACCGCGCGCCGGGGCTCGGCCCGCAGCCGCGGCGGCGCGCAGGCGAAGGATCAGGATGTCGTCCCAGGACTCGTCGTACGCGACGGTCGCGCCGGGCTTCGGGCGGATGTCGTGCAGCGCGAGGCATTCGTCGGATTCGCGGCGGCTGGCGGGCAGTTCCGCAGTGGACGCGGGCGCCCCGATCCCCGCCGCGACCGTGACCTGCGCGGGCAACGCGTCGCGGATCCCGTCGATCCACGCCCGCGCGGTCTCGACGTCCTCACCGGGCAGAACGGTGTAGACGGTGTTGCTGAACAACGTGCTCCGGCCCGGCCGCGACCAGCCGAACCCGGTGGTCGCACGCTCGAACGCGAGCAGGAGCGCGGCGTGCCGTTCGTCGGCGATGTGCGCCTGGAGCGCGACCACCCGGAACCGGCCGGGCGGCAAACCGAGCCTGCTCAGCACGGCCGCCGCGTCCGGGGTGCCTTCCAGCAGCCGGATCACCAGGTCCGACTCGACCTGCCGTTCGAGGTCGGCGCTCGCCCGCGACCGCAGCAAATGCAGCCCGACCGTGCGGGAACTGTCGTGCAGGACGGTGCGCCGGACGTCCGGCAGCGGCTCCTCGCACTCCACCCAGATCGACCCGAGCGTCTCGCGCCCGGCCCGGACCGCGACGACCATGCGCCCGGTGAGCCCGTGCTCGGAATCGGCCTCGACGAACAACGGCTCGTCCGAGGTGGCGAGATGAGCGAACACGCCACGGCGCTCGAACAGTTCGCGCACCTCGTCCGGCACTCGCCGTCCGAGAATCGTCTCCAGCCGCACCCGGTCCGCTCCTTGCTGGCGGCTGGAGTACGCGAGCACTCGCGACAGCTGATCCTCGATGGTGACCGCGCTGCCGAGTGCGTCGGCGAGGCTGTCGGCCAGCGCGAACAGGTCGGTCGGCCCGCGTCCGGATTCCGTCTCGCGCCCTTCGAGCACCAGGCCGTAGACCACGCCCGCGAGCTGGCCCCACGACACTTCCGGGTCCACGAGCAGCACCGCGACCTGGCCGTCCTCCTCCGGCCCCGGCGGCGTCGTTCCCCGCACCAGCACGACCGATGCCCGCGCCGCGATAGCGCGTTCGACGGCATCCCGCACCGATTCGACGCCCACCGCGAGGTAAACGTCGCCGCGCAACTCGCGCGGGTCGGCGGGGTCGTCCATCACGACGTCCCGCAACGCGACCTCGCGCGAGACGGGACAGCAGCACAACCGCGCGCCGTATCCGCCGAGGACGTTGACGAGCCGATCCAGCGTGACCATGCCCTGTTCATACCTGACGCCGGGCGCGCGGAGCCGTATCGTGCAGGTCATGCGGGCGCGGGTCGAGGACGTGCACGAGCTGGCGCTGGGGATGCCCCACGTCACGGTGGTCCGCGGCTCGCGGGAAAACCCGGTGTACCAGGTCGGAGGCAAGTCGTTCGTGTTCTTCCGGACGCCGCGGCCGGACGCGTTCGACCCGGAGACCGGGCAGCGGTATCCAGACGTGATCGTGTTCTGGGTACCGTCCGAATCGGACAAACAGGCGCTGGTCCAGGACCCGGACAGCCCGTTTTTCACCACTCCGCACTTCGACGGCCACCTGTCGGTGCTCGTCCGCGCCGCGCGTCTCGGCGAGCTGACGCGGCAGGAACTGGCCGAGGTGGTCGAGGACGCCTGGCTGTCCCGGGCGTCGCCGCGCCGGCGCGAGGCGTGGCTGGCCGGGCGTCCGGCCCGGTAAGCGATCAGGAATCAAGAAGCGTCCGGGCCGGGGCCGGACTTAGCGTTTACGGCATGACCTCCTTCGAATTCGTCACCCTGGACGTTCCCGATGTCGCCGCCGCCGAACGCTTCTACACCGCCGCGTTCGATCTTGGCGACCGCCTCCGCTTCCGGCAGGCCTCCGCGCCGAGCACCGGTTTCCGCGGATTCACCTTGTCGCTCACCGTTTCCCAGCCCGCCAACGCGGTCGCTTACCTGGACGCCGCCCTCGCCGCCGGCGCGACTTCGCTGAAGCCGGCGGCCAAGTCGCTGTGGGGTTTCGGCGGGGTGGTGCAGGCTCCCGACGGGGCGATCTGGAAGGTCGCGACTTCCACGAAGAAAGATTCCGGCGCCGGGGTCCGGGAATACGACCAGATGGTGCTGCTGCTGGGCGCGTCGGATGTGGCGGCGACCAAGCAGTTCTACGTCTCCCACGGGCTCACGGTGGGCAAGAGCTACGGGCGCAAGTACGTGGAATTCGAGACCAGCCCGGTCAAGCTGGCGCTTTACGGCCGGAAGGCGCTGGCGAAGGACGCCGGGGTGCCGGAGGAGGGTTCGGGTTCGCATCTGCTGACCATCGGCGGGAACGCGGGACGGATCACGGACCCGGACGGATTCGCTTGGGAGAGTTCGGTTCTGGCCGGCTGACGGGCCGGGTGGATCCGTCGAGACCCGCTCGACGGATCCGGCCCGCTAGCCCGGCTGGCCCGCGAAGGCCTTGAACTGGGCGAGGACCAGCTCGAACGAAGCCGGGTCACAGGCTCCGTGGAACTTCTCGCCGTCGGACCAGCATTGCGCCCAGCGGCCCGCGTCACCCTCGAAATCGGATCGTTCCATACGGCGCCCGGCGAGGTCGGTGTATTCCAGATCGACTTCGAGCAGCCAGCCCGGGCTGTCCAGAGTGGACAGCTTGACGCCGAACTCGTGTTCCCATTCCTCGTCGCATTGCTCGGCGTACCAGTCCAGCAGGAACTGGAAACTTTCTCCCAAAGCCACCGGAAGCCCCTCGGTTAAGCATTTCTTCGCCGATCTGGCGACGACACCGAGCTTGCCGCACTCCCCGGGCGCGAGGCCACCGAGTTAGCAGCCGGTCCGGTCCGCTGAAACGCTGGACCCGCCAGCACCGACTTCCAGGCAGAGCCCCGGAGGTGCGCGATGGCGACCGAAGTGCCGACGTTCTGCCCGTTGTGCGTGTCGAGGTGCGGGGCCACCGCGACGGTCGAGGACGGGCGGCTGCTCGCGCTCCGCCCGCTGCCCGGCCATCCGACCGGGGGCGCGATCTGCGTCAAAGGCAAGGCCGCGCCGGAAATCGTCGCGCATCCGGACCGGCTGCTGCATCCCCTCCGCCGGACCGCCCCGAAGGGCGCGGCCGACCCGGGCTGGGAGCGCATCAGCTGGGAAGAGGCGCTGGCGACCATCGCGTCCCGGCTGACCTCGATCGCCGAGGAATCCGGCCCGGAAGCGGTGGTCTTCGGCAGCGCCTCGCCCTCGACGTCGGCGATGTCGGACACCATCGAATGGCTGACCCGGCTCCGGCGCGCCTTCGGCACCCCCAATTTCGTCAGCTATATGGAACTTTGCGGATGGGGCCGTCACCTCGCCACGCTCTACACCTGGGGCGAGCCGGTCCCCGGCGCTTACCTGCCCGATCTCGACAACGCCCAATGCGTCCTCTACTGGGGCTACAACCCGTCGGTCTCCCGTCTGGCGCACGCCACCGCGACCACCGCCGCGCTGCGCCGCGGGGCCAAGCTCGTCGTGGTCGATCCCCGGCGCGCCGGGCTGGCCAGCAAGGCTGACCAATGGCTGCGCGTCCGCCCCGGCACGGACGCGGCGCTGGCGTTGTCGATCACGCACGTCATGATCGACAATGATTGGTACGACAAGGAATTCGTCGAGCGGTGGACCAACGCGAGGCAACGGGTCGGCTCTGCGCGGCGGGTCTGGGACCTGATCGTCGAGGAGTGCGCGAAGTATCCGCCCGAGGCCGCCGAAGAGATCACCGGCGTGCCCGCCGAGCAGATCGTCGCCACGGCTCGGCTGCTGTGGGAGCAGCGTCCGGTCGCGTTCTACACCTGGAGCGGGCTGGAGCAGCACAGCAACGCGACCCAGACCGTACGCGCCATCGGCCAGCTCTACGCACTCACCGGCTGCATCGACACCCCGGGCGGGAACGTGCTGTTCACGCCCGTTCCGGCCAATCCGGTCGACGGCCGCGAACTGCTGCCGCCCGAGCAGCGTGCCAAGGCCATCGGAATACAGGAGCGTCCGCTCGGCCCGGCGAGGTTCGAGTTCATCACCGGCGAGGACTTCTACCGGGCAGCGCTGGACGACGTCCCCTACCGGGCCCGGGCGCTGGTCAACTTCGGCGGCAATCTGGTCATGGCGCACGGCGACAGCGCACGGGGCCGGGACGCTCTCCGCGCGCTGGATTTCTTCGTCCACACGGATTTGTTCCTGAATCCGACCGCGGAGCAGGCGGACCTCGTACTGCCCGCGACAAGCGCGTGGGAAGCCGAGGCGTTGCGGATCGGTTTCGAGACAAGCCAAGCCGCGCAGTCGACTGTCCAATTGCGACAGCCGTTGGCCGCTGCCCGGGGCGAAGCCCGGTCGGATATGCGGATCATCTTCGACCTCGCCGTCGCCCTCGGATTAGGCCACCATTTCTTCAACGGAGACGTCGAAGCGGCCTGGCAGCATCAGCTCGACCCCAGCGGCCTCACGCTCGACCAGCTGCGCGCTGCCCCGGAAGGCATCCGCCTGCCGTTGCGGACGATCTACCGCAAATACGAACGGAGCGGCTTCCAGACTCCGTCCGGGCTGGTCGAACTGTACTCGGAACCGTTGCTGGAGCACGGATATCCGCCACTGCCGACCTTTGCCGAGCCGTCGATCAGCCCGCTGTCCCGACCGGATCTGGCGACGCGCTACCCGTTGATCCTCACCTGCGCGAAATCGCTGTTCTTCTGCGAAACCCAGCATCGAGAAATCACGAGCCTGCGCAAATCCGCCCCCGAACCCTCGGTCGAACTGCACCCCGAAACCGCTGCCGCCCGCGGAATCGGCGCCGGGGATTGGGTTCGGCTGGAGACGCCTCTGGGAAGCATCCGCGCGAAGGCGAAGTTCAACGTCAACCTGCGGCCGGACGTGGTGTGCGGACAGCACGGCTGGTGGCAGCCCGCAGGCGAACTCGGAGAGCCCGGCTATCCGCCGTTCGGCGAAGGCAGCGCGAACCTCAATCTTGTGCTGAGCCAGGGTCCGAGCGATCCGATCAGCGGCAGCTCGCCGCTGCGGGCTTCCCTCTGCGAGATCGCCAAAGAAAGCTAGCTCCGGGCCTGCAACGCCTGCGAAAGCGCGCTCAGGCTGATGTCGACGATCGCGCGGAGCTGTTCCTGACTCGCTCCGGCCCGGCTCATCACGGCCAGCGATTGGTTGACCGCCGCGAGGTGAACGGCGAAGTCGTCGGCCTCGGCCAATTTCGCGGCCTTCAACGCGGTCCGCAACCGCGCGTGCTGAGCGTGCAAGGCTTCGGTCGCGCGCGCGGCGACGGCGGGGCTCAGCACCGGTATCGCCATCGTGGTCTGGGCGACGAGGCATCCGTCCGGCACGTCGGGGTCGGCGATGCGCGTCAGGGTGACTTCGAAAAACTCCCGTATCGCCCGCAATGGCTCCTCGGCCGCGCTTGCCAAAGCCTGGTCGTACCTCTCCCCGTAGCGCGCGGCATAACGGTCCAGGCAGCGCAGATAGAGGGAGTCCTTGTCGCCGAACGACGAGTAGAGGGAACTGCGGTTCAATCCGGTCGCCTTGGAGAGGTCGTCGAGCGAGGTGTCGGCGTACCCGGCCCGCCAGAACTGGACCATCGCCGCGTCGAGCGCGGTGTCCACATCGAACTGTTTCTTCCCTGCCATCTGCCCAGCCTAGCGCATCTTGAACTGATCGGTTCAAGATACGCTACGCTTGCGCCATGATTTCGATCCCTGATTTGCCGCTGCCCGACCTGGCAGGATTCACGCACCGCTGGGTCGACGCGGAAGGCGTCCGGCTCCATGCCGTGGAAGGCGGCCGGACGGACGGTCCCGCCCTCGTCCTGCTCGCCGGGTTCCCGCAGACCTGGTGGGCTTGGCGCAAAGCGATGCCGGGCCTCGCCGAGCGCTTCCGGGTGATCGCGATCGACCTGCCCGGGCAAGGTCACTCCGACCGTCCTCACGACAGCTACGACACGCACACCGTCGCGTCGCGTGTCCAGGCCGCGGTGTCTGCGCTCGACGTGCCGAAGTACTGGCTCGCCGCGCACGACATCGGAGCCTGGGTCGCCTTCTCACTGGCGCTGAAGCACGAGGAGCGCCTGCACGGTGTCGCGCTGCTCGACGCCGGCATCCCCGGAATCACCCTCCCGGACTCCATCCCCACAGACCCCGACCGGGCCTGGAAGACCTGGCACTTCGCGTTCCACCTGGTGCCCGATCTTCCCGAAACGCTGCTCGCCGGTCGCGAGCGCGAGTACGTCGACTGGTTCCTGAACGTCAAAGCGTTGTCCCCGGACACGTTCGACAGCGTCGAGGTTGACCATTACGCCGCCGCCATCGCAGCCGAAGGCGGTCTCCGGGCTTCGCTCGCCTACTACCGCGATGCAGCGGAATCGGCGCGCAAGAACCGAGCCGCGCTGGACCGGCAGCGCTTGACCGTCCCAGTCCTGGGCATCTCCAGCTCCCACGGCTCGATCCCCGACATGGCCGTTTCCCTCAGCCCGTGGGCGGACAACACGACCGGCGTCGTCATCCCGGATTCCGGGCACTTCATTCCCGACGAACAACCTGGCGCGGTCGTGGACGCGTTGACCGCGTTCATCTCGGGGTAACGCCACGTCGGATTTACGCCAGCACAGGAGGTCCTCGCGGCGAAAGACTGGCTGGCATGATCGACCGTTTTCTCGCCGCCAGCACCGAATTCGGCCAGCGCTTGCCGTCCGTCCACCCCGAACAGTGGACGGCCCCGACGCCGTGTGCGGAGTGGAACGTGCGTCAGCTCGTCAACCACATGGTGCGGGGCAATCTCAACTACGTCGATCTGCTGGCAGGTGGCAGCCGCGAGGACTTCTTGCGCATGCGTGACGCGGACGCCCTGGGTGACGATCCGGTCGCCGCGTACACCGCGTCGGTGCGGTTAGTCGTTGACGCGTTCGGCCGTCCGGGGGCGCTGGACCGGCTGCTCGATTACCCGTTGGGCGAGGTGACCGGACGCCAAGCGTTGGCCGTGCGCGCGACGGATTCCGCCGTCCACGCTTGGGATCTGGCGCGGGCGCTTGGGGTTGATGACCGTCTTGATCCTGACTTGGTCACGTGGATCTGTGATGATTTGGAAGTGATCTATGCGGGGCTGGCGGAATCCCCTGTCGCGGCTGACACGACGCATCGGTTCTTCGCCGAGCCGGGGACGTTGAGCGGGTCAGCGTCCCGGCAGGACCGGTTGCTGCACCTGATGGGCCGGAAGCCGGGGCAGCCGAACTGACCCGCGGGCGGCCAGCTAAACCAGATCCCCAGTCAGCGGATCGAGCAGACCCGATGCACAGCGATCCGCCGGACTCATACGGATTCGCGATAGACACGCCGGGCGATCTGCTCGACTTGTTCGACGGTGAGCACCGGAGCGTCCGGTCGCTGCACCGCTTGGGTGAGGATCCGCCGCACCAAGGCAGAGGTGGGGATCTGCTCGGCCGCAGCGCGAGCCTTCAGCGCGGCCGCGAGCGATGTCGGCACCCGCAGGGACAGCGCGGACTGCTCATTTTCGGCGATGTCAGCAGCGACCGCGTCCGCTTCCTCGTCTTCATGGTCCCGCCGGGACCGTGCGTGTCGCAGCAGGCGCTCGCGCTTGACCGGATCGTCTTCCTGGCGCGCCGCGGCTTCCTGCTCGGCAATCTCTCCCCGGATCCCGGCCAGCACCTGTTCACGGCTCATGGGCTCAGTCATGACGCAGTGTCCTCTCCTCCAAGAGCCGTTCGGTACGCACGCAAGTCGGCACCACTGGTCTTCCAGGCATTGATGCCGGAATGATCCACGCGATCGATGATCACCGTGATCACGAATCCTGCTGCGGGCGAGTAACCGATCACGCGGATGTCTCCCCAGTGGCTCTTCGGGTCAGGATCACGGGTGATCCGATGAGGATCAGCTGCCGCTTCCAAGGTCCAGGCTGGCTCGATGTCACTGGCACCGGGATACCGGCACGATCGCGTGCGGATGTACTCGCCATCAGCTTCCTCCCACCACAGCCCGATCGCCATAGCAAAGCGTAGCACATCTACACACAACTGCACACAGGCATTGGGCCTCGGTATCTGCTAGCCGATTCGCCGCAGTCGGGCACGCCAGCAAGGGAGGATCGCGGCCAACGCCAGAGCTCGGGACCTGCAGACGCCACCGCTGAGGAGCATGGCGCGGAGACTCGAGTCGAGTGCGACGTTCGGCTTCTGGTCCGTCCCGAGATCCTCCGGCTTCCAAGTACTTTCGAACAGCTTCCTCAACCACTGAGCTCACCGACGATTGCGGTAGCCGCGAAGAGCGATGGCGAAACGCTCCTTGAGATCATGCTCAGCTTTGCACCCAGGCAGTACTCCGAACTCATAGTGCTGTTTCCGGCCTTGCAGAAGATGAGAAACAGACTCACTGACCACGGTCGCCGCCATGATCGTGTAGGCCGCCGAGAGATCGACATTCAGCCCGAGGAACTGCCTTCCTCCTCCGAGCGTCAGCGGTGAGCTGTAGTATTTTCCCTCCACTACAAGGACCGCTTGATGACTTCTGGGATCGAGGTCGAGCATGCGGCATCTCGACGCTATGTCTCCAGGAAGCACCAGGACATCTGCCTCGTGCGCTACCTTGCTCTTGCCGATCACAGCGACGCCTGTGTGCACCTCGAGCGAACCCTTGGAACTGCCAGGCAGGCTCAGCTTCGCGTGAGTGAAGTCGCCGCTTGGCAGGCGTCCGGGACTGCGACGCAATCTAAAGACCGCCGGCGGGTTCCCGGAGCGTTGATGGAACGTGACCTCGTAACCCTCCCCTCTGGCGGCTCTCAGCACGAGGGAAAAGAGAAATGCTTCGTACAAGTCGTTTCCCGGCGTCGGATCGACACCGCCGAGCTGCAGTGCGGACGGGAGCGCCGATGGGAGCTCCGCTTCAAGCCGATCAAGCAAGTCCCGCGCGGTGTCGTCGTCCGGAGCAACGCCTTGGCCCGTCATTTCTCCCCCACCGACCAGGAATTGAAGGACTCTTCACCGCCGTAAGGTGCGAGCCACTGTCCTCGCGGCACTCCGGCCAGTGCCCGCAGTTCATCGACTAATCCGAGCACGTCGGACACCCGCTGCCTGGGCTGCGCGCCGACGGCGTCCGCCGTGAGCGTCCATGGCTCGCGTGCCTGGCCACGCAGCTCCGCCTCTGGCGGATCTTCGAACGTCAGCCGGCCGTTGGCCGAAGCTGCCCCGAGTTGTTCGACTACTGCTTGTTCCATCGCGACCGTACCAGCGGTAGCGACCTCCACGAGATCGAGCAACAGCGCGAGCCGAGCGCGGACATCGAGCGGAGCAACGACGACGTCTCCGCTTTTCAATCGGTCCTTGCCGGCCGAAGGCATTTCCTCGGCCAAGTCCCACAGCCGCGCCGTCGCCCCGGTAGTCCGGCCATACTCAGAACCGCCTGATGTGGAACGGGTGTCAGAACCATGTCCGCGCGTGAATTCCTCCGGAGTCAGGGATCTTCCCTCGGCCGCGATGACGCGCTCTTGCACTACAGCGAATCCGAGCCCGATGCGCTCCAAGCGTTGTTCCAGCGCGAGTAGCAGACGCGCGAGTTCCTCCTCGGTCACGACGCAGTCCCCCTCCAGGCAAGCGTCCGACAAGCCACTAGTACCACGTTGGGCATGAGGTTACCCAGCATAACGGCTGGGCAGCGACAAGCACTCGCCACCTTCGCCGCGGGACCGGTTTTCCTATCAGACCAACAATGCCATCTCCCGGGACAGCGCTACCGGAGGCCACGATCCGCAGGGCTGAGAAAGACCTGCCAGACGGGCGGACCGGTGCAGAATCAGCGAGCGGTCAGCCAGGGCGCGAGAAGCTTCTCCCACGCGTCGTCCGACAGCGCCGTCGTGGAACTCGTACCATCGCGAAGCCTTGCGAGCCGCGTAGCAGTCAACCTCGAACATGCCCCAGGAAGTACATGACGCTTCCCAAATCTAAGCTCAGCGAGCTCAATGAGACTACTGCCCCACAGACTCATCGTGTTCGCGAATCTGTGGCAGCCCAACAGCAGCACGGCGGTCAAATTCAGAAGTCACGATCGGCGCAGCACCTTCTCAACCGCCTCCGCCGTCGCCTCGATGTCCGAAGAAGTATGCGCCGTACTGAGGAACACCTTCCCCGACGGCATGAACAAAACCCCCTCCCGCAACATCCCCTCCAACAGCACACTCCAAAGCCCGCCAGCGCCATGCAGCCCAGTCGCCCCACCCGCCGGAACGTACTGAAGAAGCGACCCAACCCGGTTGAAGCTGCCACCGTCAGGAACCGACCCGAGAACGCCCCCGACAAGCGATTCGAACCCGGACGAGACCTCCTCAAGCACCTTGTAAACACCCGGATCAGCCAAAACGCGCATCGTCGCCTCGACAGCCGCCAACGCGATCGGGTTAGCGTTGAAGGTTCCGGCATGCGCGACGCCGGACGTCACCTGATCGACCAGTTCCGCTCGCCCGACGACGGCGCTCTGGGTGAATCCCCCGGCCATCGCCTTTCCGTAACGGACAGGTCCGGCAGCACCTCGTACCTCTCCGCCGCCCCGCCGCGTGCGATCCGGAACCCGGCGATCACCTCGTCGAAGATGAGGACCACGCCGTGCCGGTCGCACAGAGTCCGCAGCGTGGACAGGAATTCCGGCGACGGCGCCTCGACCCCGGCATTGCTCATCACCGGATCGACGAGCACCGCGGCAATGTCGCGTTCGGCGGCGTCGCGCAGGAGACGCTCGGCGAGAGGTACGTCGTTGAAGCGCGCCACGATCAGGTCGTCCAGCACGCTGGGCGACTGCCCTTTGCTGCCCGGCCGCGCAGGTCGATCGCCGTCGTCCTCGGACATCCCGGCGTAAACGGTGTCGTGCCAGCCGTGGTAGCTCTTGGCGAACTTGAGGATGCGCCGCCGCCCCGTCGCGGCTCTGGCGAGGCGCAGCGCGACCTGCACGGCTTCGGTTCCGGTGTTGCTCCACAGCAGCCGCTCGCCGTGTGGCACGGCTTCGAGGACCGCCTCGGCAGCGAGGTATTCGAGGGCGTGGCCGGTACCGACGACCTGCATCTTCTTCGCGGCCTCAGTCACGGCGGACAGAACGCGCGGATCGCCGTGGCCGAGCACGAGCGGTCCCCAGGCCATCACGTAGTCGACATACCGGTCGCCGTCCAGGTCCCAAACGTGCGCCCCGCGTGCCTCCCGCACGAAGAGCGGGTGGGGACGCATCGAGGCGCGCAAGCCTGACCCCACGCCGCCGCCGACGCTGCGACGGGCTCGTTCGTAGGCGATACGCGAAGATTCCAGAGCCATGCGACGGTAAATGCCTTTCTTCACAAGGGCTTCAGTACTTGATCACCGAGCGAATCCCGTGGCCGCGCTTCATCTCGTCGAACGCCTCGTTGACGTCCGCCAGGTCGATCACGCGTGTCACCAGCGAGTCGAGATCGATGCGGTCGTGCATGTAGTGGTCGACCAGCAGCGGGAAATCGACGGCGGGCTTGCTCGAGCCGTAGTTGGAGCCGATGAGCGAAAGTTCCTGATCGGACATGACGAACGGATCGATCGAGACCCGCACGCCGTCCGCCACCTGCCCGGCCACGACGGCCGTTCCGCCTCGCGCCAGCACCTCGTAGGCCGACTCGATGGTGCGCGGCAGCCCGATGGCCTCGACGGCGACCTCCACCCCGCGTCCGTCGGTGAGCTGGCGTACCCGGTCCGCGAGATTTTCCCGCCCGCTGTTGATCAGGTCTGTCGCACCGAAAACGCGGGCTTGCGCAAGCTTCTCGTCGGAGAGGTCCGCGGCGATGATCTTCCGCGCGCCGACCAGCCGGGCACCCTGGATCGCGTTCAGCCCGACGCCGCCGCAGCCCAGGACCAGCACAGTGTCGCTCGGCCGGACCTTCGCGGTGTTGACCGCCGCCCCGACCCCGGTCGTCACGGCGCAGCCGACCAGGGCGGCCTGCTCGAACGGAGCGTCGTTCCGGATCGCGATGGCGCCGGATTCGGGCACGAGCGTGTACTGGCCGAACGTTCCGACGCCCGCGAAGCTGTAGACGTCCCGGTCGTCCGCCGACGTGACGCGAGTCCGGCCGTCGAACGACAGGTGGTTGGCCGAGTGCTGGCTGACCAGGTCGCAGAGAACGGGCCGGCCGCTGACGCAGTAGCGGCATCGGCGACACGAAGGTGTCCAGGACAGGACGACGTGATCACCCTTCGCCAGGGTCGTGACGCCTTCGCCCACACTCTCGACGATTCCGGCGCCTTCATGGCCGAGAATCATCGGCGAAGGGGCGTCCCATTCCCCGGCGACCACGTGCAGGTCGCTGTGGCACACCCCGCTCGCCTTGAGCCGCACCAGCACCTCGCCGGGCGGCGGCGTGTCCGGGAGCGAAACTCGCTCGATGGTCAGCGGCGCGTTCGGCGTCGTGAAGACGGCGGCGTCGAATTCGACGGTCATGGCAGATTCCCCTCTGGCTAGGGCTGATTCACGCGCGAGCCGTGCGGATGAGCTTCTTGTTGGCGAACTCGTCGATCCCCGCCCGGCCGAGCTCCCGCCCGAAGCCGGACCGCTTGACTCCGCCGAACGGCAGTTCCGCGCCTTCGAGACCGACGCCGTTGACGAACACCATGCCCGCCTCGATCTGGCCGGCGACCCGCATCGCTTGCTCGGGGTCCGTGGTGAACACGTAGGAACCCAGCCCGTACGGCGTGTTGTTGGCCAGTTCGACGGCCTCGGCTTCGGATTCCGCTCGATATACGGTCGCGACCGGGCCGAACAATTCCTCCGCGGCCGACGGCGAATCCGGCGACACACCGGTCAGGACGCCAGGTGGAAAGAAAGCGCCTTCGCGTCGCCCTTCGCAGACCAGGGTCGCACCGTCGTCGACAGCCCGCTGCACCTGTGCTTCTAGGCGCTCGGCGGCCGTCACCGAGGACAACGGAGCCAGTCCGCTGGCCGTGGCGAGCACTTTTTTCGTGAATATGTCGAGGAATTGGTCATAGATGTCCGCGGCGACGATGACCCGCTTGCCCGCGTTGCAGGCTTGTCCGGCGTTCTCGAAGCGAGTGTCCACCGCGGCCTGGGCCGTGGCTTCCAGATCGTCGGAAGACAGCACGATGAACGGGTCTGAACCGCCTAGTTCGAGCACTACCTTTTTGAGGTTGCGGCCCGCTTTTTCGGCGATTTCCGCCCCGGCCCGCTCAGAACCGGTGAAGGACACGCCTCGCACCCTGGAATCGGCGATGGCGTCGGCGGCCTGGCCGTTGGTCGCGTAGACATTGACGTAACAGCCCTCGGGACAGCCAGCGTCGGCGAAGATCCGTTGCAGGGCCGCGGAAGACTCCGGGCATTGCGGCGCGGGCTTGAGCACGATGGTGTTGCCCAGCACCAGGTTCGGCGCGGCGAACCTGGCGACCTGGTAGTACGGGTAGTTCCAGGGCATGATGCCCAGCAGCGGGCCGATCGGCTGGCGGCGGATGAACGCCGTGCCCTCCCCCTCGAGCAATTCGACGGGTTCGTCAGCGAGAAACTTGTGCGCGTTCGCGGCGTAATACGCGTAGATCGACGCACTGAACTCGACCTCGGCGACGGCCTCTTCCAGCGGCTTGCCCATCTCCTGCTGCGCGATGCGGGCGAGTTCTCCGCTGCGCTCGTTGTGCAGGGCGGCAACGGTGTTCAACACCTCGGCGCGCTCAGCCAGGGTGGTCTTTTTCGACCATTCTCGGTAGGCGTTCGCAGCCGCGTCGAGCGCTAGATCCATGGCTGCGTCAGTCGCGGCCGGATACTCCCGGACCAGCTCGCCGGTAGCCGGATCGACGACGGCGTACATCTGTGAGTTCATGACGACGCACCCGCTTCCTGCACGGTTTTCGCGCCCGAGGCCACGTTGTGGTTGTGCAGCGCGCGGTAGGCGAAGAAATAGACGAATCCCTGCGTACCCCACGTCGCCAGCGCTGCGGTGTAGAAGAACGTGCGGTTCGCATCGTCGAACGAGAAGGGGAAGAAGTCGTAAGTGATCGCGATAGTGGTGGCGGCAGCGGTAACCAGTCCCGTCCAGATCGCCGGCCATTTCGCGCCGATGTTCCAAAGCCGCTTGGCGAAGTACGCCAGGAAGACCGCCGCGGCGAGGTTGGCCACGACGTAGAACGCGGAGACAGCGAACGCGCCGTGGTCGACGCGGGGGTTTTCGCCGTGGAATTGCCGGAGGAACAGCCCGGCCGCGGTGGCGAGCGCGAACACGCCGACGTCGACAGCGAGGCTCGGCTTGTAGCGATGGGTGACCTTCATCAGGCCCATCACGAGGATGAGCGTGATGCCGACTGACCGCGAGAAGGCGTCGAAGAAATACGCTATGCGGTAAAGGACACTGCCCTCGTTGGCGCCGAGCAACGACCAGACGAGGAAGTTGCTGCCCGAGGTCGCGACGACCATCCACTCGAGACCGAGCAGGTAATTGCCGTACCGGCGGATGAATTTCCAGCCGAAGAAGTAGCCGACGAAAATCATCCACACATCGGCGAGCAGGAAAAAGATGTCTTTCATCCCACCGGCACCTCTCGGGACTCGCGCGCCACCGCGGCCGCGACGCGCTCGGCGGCACGCTGACCGGTCAGGACAGCGCCGTTCATGCAGCCCGCCCACTCGCCCGCGGTTTCGGTGCCCGCCCAGTGGACGCGCCCGTGCGGTTCGGTGAGAGCAGGACCGTAAGCCGTGGTCGCGTAAGGACCGACAGCCGGGTTCGGGCCTCCCGGGGCGAAAGGTTCCTCTCCCCAGCAGTGGTCCAGGTAGTCGATGGGCGCGCTCGCTTGCGTGCCGTACAGCTGGACGAGCTGCTGAAGGACCAGGCTGCGGCGCCGGTCGGGACTGAATCCGTCGAACACCCGAGGGTCGCAGAACGTCATCAGAATGCCCGGCCCGTTGGCGTCGGGCGAAACGTCGAAGGTGATGAACACGGCCCCGGTATCGGTCAGTCCCTCGCCGGAAAGTCCGTTGGCTCGCCAGAACGGCCTTTCGTACGCGACGAACGCCTTGCTCAGGACGCCCATGCGCCAGTTTTTCGCGAGCCCTGCGGCCTGCTCGGGCAAGGCCGGGTCGAATTCGATCTCGGCGCGTTGCGGCGTCGCGACGGCGACGATCGCGTACTTCGCCTTGATCTCTTCCGAATCGGTGCGAACCGTGACGCCGTCGCCGTCTTGCGTGATCGCGCGAACCGGCGTCCCGCGCACGACGCGGTCGCCGAGTTGCGCCGCGACCCGCTTCGCGATCTCTTGGGTGGTTTCGACGTACCGTTCCTGTTGCTGGCCGCCCTCCACGTCGAGCATGTGGTCGACTCCGCCCGCCGCGCGGATGTAGCGCAACGTGTGCAGCAGCGAGACGTCTCCCGGGCTGCAACCCCACTGCACCTTGCTGACGATGGTCATCATGGCGCGGGTAGCCGGCGTCGCGTGCTTCCGGTCGAGCCACTCGCCGAACGAGATCGCGTCGAACTCGCTTGCCTGGGGAGAATTCCAGGCCGCTTCGACGTCGATGCTCGCGACCAGCTTGTTCAACGCCAGCTGCACGCGCGCCATGTCGACCAGCACCGCGGGCGAGACCTTCGGAATCGTGCCCTGGTAGGTACGGCGCCGTCCGGCCATCCACAGC
The DNA here is from genome assembly GCF_053611505.1 of Amycolatopsis sp. NPDC054798. Lineage (NCBI taxonomy): Bacteria > Bacillati > Actinomycetota > Actinomycetes > Pseudonocardiales > Pseudonocardiaceae > Amycolatopsis > Amycolatopsis sp. NPDC054798. Next base: position 45,663 of record NZ_JBSHAM010000024.1, read on the forward strand.
ACGTTGCGGCCTTCGGCGAACTGGCCGGTCGTGGTGCAGCCCGCCCGGCTCGCGAGGTCGCGGATCGCCGTGTGCCTCCGGGACACCCAGGTCGCGCCGAGATCGACCCGCACCCCGGCCACCTCGCCGGTGAACGACCGGCCGCCGACTCGGTCGCGGCCTTCCAGGACGAGGACGGACTTGCCTGTGCTCACGAGCCGTTCGGCGGCGCTCAGGCCGGCGAATCCGGCGCCGACGACCACGACATCGACTGAAACGGCTTTGGAGCGGGTATCCCGGGAACTCGACATGCTTTTCTCCTTTGCCCACGCAGTTGCGTGCTGCGAGATGTAATGGGGTTAGGGCCGCGGTTCAGCGCACCCGGGCCGCTGCGCGAAGGGCGCGGCGGCGGCTGCCGTTGATCAGATCGGTGAAGCGGTCGAGTGCCCACACCGTGCGCAGGCCGAGCGGGCCGACCATCGCGAAGGGAGGGAATTTCGGCTTCTCCGCCCAAATGCCGTCGAGATCCTCGTGCCGTTTTCCGTCGACGATCAGGTCGGCGATCAGCGATCCGACGTACGGCGCCTGAGCCAATCCGTGTCCGTTGCAGGCGATCGAGTAGTAGATGTTGTCCTCGATCCGGCCGGCGATCGACAGCCAGGACGAGGTGATCGCGATCCAGCCGCCCCACGCCCGCTCCACGGCGACGTCGGCGAGCGCGGGAAACCGGGTCGCGAACGCACCCGCCAGCTCTTCGACCATCGCCCGGTCCGGGGCCTTCGCAGGCAACGGGTAGGTCTTGCCGCGTTCGACGCGCCGGACGCCGAACACGATGGTGCCCCGCGCGGTGGGGCGGTAGTGCTCCATGACCTGGTGCTGGGTGATCACTCCCGACCGGCTGCTCCATTCCAGCGCGGCGAGGCGTTCCGGGGCGATCGGCTCGGTCTCCATCTCGATGAGCCACATCGGCACCGAGAGCCGCTCGGGGGTGATGTCCCACTCCCCCGAGTAGGCGTTCGTGGCGAGCACCGCCTTGCTCGCCCGCACGGTGCCGCCGGGGGTCGAGAGCACGACCTTGCCGCCGTCGCGGCGCACATCGGTGACCTTGGTCCGTTCGAACACCCGGGCCGACGACGAGACCACGGCGTGGCGCACTCCCCGGCTCAGCTTGCCGGGATTCAGCATTCCGCCCACGGCCTCCCGCATGCCGCCGACGAACGTGCGGGGAATGCCGAGTTCCTCGCTCGTGCCGACGCGCCCACGTCCGCCGGCGCGCCGGAGAATCGCCGCCAAGGTCCGCGTGCGAAGCATCTGCCCGTGTCCCACGGCGGCGAACGCCAGGCCGTTGGGTTCGTAGTCGCAGTCGATCGCGTGGGTCTTGATGAGGTCTTCGGTGAAGCTCGCGGAATTCTCGGCCAGCCGCACCATGCCGGGCACCTTCTTGGGATAGAAGAGGCTCAGCAGCCGGAGGTCCCCGCCCGGGACGCTCGCGATCTGGCCGCCGTTGCGGGAACTGGACCCGTAGCCGCAGAACTCGGCCTCCAGCAGCACGACGTCCTGGCCGCGCTCGGCTAGCCGCAGCGCCGTCGCCATGCCGCCCATGCCCCCGCCGACGACCGCGACCTCGCATTCGAGGTCTCCGTCGAGGCTGGGGAGGACGTCCGCGGGCGGGTCGATCCAGCCGCTGAAAGTGCTGTACTCGACGTTGTCGATCTTCATGAGGCTGCGCTCCGTTCAGGAGATCCGGGCATGGTTTCCCCCTTCGGTCACGCGCTTGGCATGTTCCGAGATGTATTGCGTGATGGGCTCGACCAGTGCCTCGGGAATGTGGTGCCCCATGCCGGGAATGACCACGTGCTGTGCGGAGCGGATCGCCTTCACCGTCGCGGCGCCGCCGGTGGGAGCGACCAGCAGGTCCCGGTCGCCGTTGAGCACCAGGGTGGGCGCGGTGATCCGGCTCAGCTGCGCGGTCCGGTCTCCGGACGCCTGGATGGCCTGGATCTGCCGGGCCGAGCCCGCAGCCAGGTCGCCGGCAGCGCGGTCCCAGCCGCCCGCCGCGACGGCGGCCTCGGCCGCGTCGTCGATGGGATATCCCGTTCCGGCGATGTGGCTGGTGATCCGCAGGTGCGCGCGCACCGCCGCCGTCCTGGTCCGCGCCGACGGGCCGGCGAGCAACCGCATTGTCGACAACGCCGGTTGGCCGACCTTCTTCGCACCCGTGGTCGAGAAAATCGAAGTCAGGGAAAGGACCCGCGCGGATTCGGTCGCGGCGACCGTCTGCGCGATCATCCCGCCCATGGAGCGGCCGACGACGTGCACCCGGTTGATCCCGAGGTGGTCGAGGACGCCGACCGCGTCGGAGGCCATGTCCGCCAGCGAATAGGCGTCGCTGCGGGGACGTGCGAGCAGCTGACGCCACAGCGCGGGCGGCGGGGTGGCCGCGAAGGTGGACTGGCCGACGTCGCGGTTGTCCATCGTGACGACGCGAAAACCCCGGTCCACCAGCGAATCGACGAACGAAACGGGCCAGAAGGCGAGGTCCTCGCCCAACCCGGCGATGAGCAGGATCGCGGGATCGGCCTGGTCGCCGTGGTCGCGGAAGCAGATCGTCGTGCCGGACGGCAGCGTCGCGTACTGGTCGTCGTTCGCGTCAGACATGAGCCGACCGCCTCTCCTTGGACAGCGCTGCCGGCCGCGCGGTGCCGAATTCGAGGTTCTCGTCGGCGACCGGGCCGCGCAGTGCCTTGGCGTCCTCGGGGAACGACATCGCCATCCGCCACGGGGCGGCCTGTCCCTGTTTGGGCAGCTGCTTCTCGGCGCGTTTGGCGTAGCCGGCCTTGAGGTCCATGACCGGCTTGCGCGGCATCCCCGGCACCGCGACCGGGACCACCCGGTCGTAGCCGCGGGCGTCCATGTGCCGCACCAGGTCGATGAAGTAGTGGCACATCAGGCTCACCTTGAGCGTCCAGGACGACGTGGTGTAGCCGATCGCCATCGCCCAGTTGGGAATCCCGCTCAGCAGCATCCCGCGGTAGGAGACCGAGTCCGCGATGTCGACCTCTCGCCCGTCGACCACGATCGGCATTCCGTCGAAGAGCCGCATGTTCAACCCGGTCGCGGTGACGATGATGTCGGCTTCCAGCTCCTCGCCCGATTCCAGGACGATGCCGCGTTCGCTGAACCGCGTGATGGAGTCGGTGACGACGGAGGCGGTGCCGGCCTTGAGCGCGTCGAAGAAGTCGCCGTCCGGGGCCAGGCACAGCCGCTGGTCCCACGGGTCGTACGGCGGGTTGAAATGCTTGTCGACGTCGAATCCCTTGGGCAGCCGCTTGAGGTTCTCGCGCCGGATGAACGCCCGCCCGAGCTTCGGGAACGTCCGCAGGCCCTTGACGACGCCGTGCTCGACCCAGATGTTCTTGAATCTCGTCGCGGCGTACCCGCGCTTTTCTCCCAGCAGCTTCGTGAGAGTCGTGGCGACCCGGTCGACGCGGGGCAGCGCCATGATGTAGGTCGGAGTGCGCTGCAGCATCGTGACGTGCTGGGCGGCGTCCGGCCCGGTGGACATGGCGGGCACCAGCGTCACCGCGGTCGCGCCGCTGCCGATGACGACGACCTTTTTGCCGCGGTAGTCGAGGTTTTCGGGCCAGTGCTGCGGATGGACGATCGTTCCCGCGAAGTCCTCGCGCCCGGGGAACTCCGGGGTGAAACCCTTGTCGTACCGGTAATAGCCGGTGGCGGCGAACACCCAGCCCGCCCGGATCGTCTTCGTCGTGCTCGACCCCGTGGCGGGATCGGACACCTCGACGAGCAGCGTCCACTGCGAGTCCACTGTGGACCATTCCGCCCGTACGACGCGGTGGCGCAGCCTGATCAGCCGCTCCAGGTCGTTCTCGTCCACGGTTTCCCGGAGGTACTCCCGGATGAGCGGAGCGTCGGCGATCGCGGCCTCGTGCCGCCACGGCTTGAACTCGTACCCGAAGGTGTGCAGGTCCGAATCCGACCGGATGCCCGGATAGCGGAAAAGATCCCAGGTGCCGCCGATGTTGCCGCGGCCCTCCAGCACGACGAGCGATTTGCCGGGCAGCTCCCGGCTGAAATACGCGGCCGCGCCGATCCCGGAGATTCCCGCGCCGATGACGACGACGTCGAATTCCTCGACCGCGTCCAACACCTCAGCTGTCATGTCTGCGTCTCCTCGCTGAGCCGGCTGCTGATGAGGTATCACTGTCGCCAGCAGCGACGCCGGTCACAACGACAGCGAGCACCGGCTTCGCCCGGAGCCGGTGCACGATGCACTCCCCCGGCACAAGCCGTGCCGACTCGCCGGGGCCGAGGCACACTTCGGGGATGGAAGAGCTGTGGCCCCCGCCGACCCCCGAGGCCGCCGAGGCGATCCGGTCCGTGTGCCAGCGGCTCCTGGCGGACACCGAAGCGCTGGCCGACGCCGTCTCCGCGTCCACTCGCCGGGTGCAGTACAACCCGGTGGCGCTCATGGACGCGTCGCTGGGCGAGGAGGACCACGAACTCAACCGCTCGGACCTAGTCCAGTGGCTGACCTCGAACATCCAGCGCCCGGGACAGCGGGTGGAGCCCTACGTCGGCCCGAGGATCACCGCGTACATCAGCGATCTCGTCGCCCGAGGCATCGCACCCGACTTCGCCGAGGGGTGGCGGGCGGCGCTGGGGCTCGGCTGGCGGCGCTGGCTGGAGGAATGCTCGGCGCACTGCGCGGACCGGGACCTTCTCGTGGATGTCCTGGACGTGTCGGCGAAGTCGCTGGTGCAGTACGCCCTCGACTCGGTCGCGACCCTGCGCGAGGCCAGCCTCTCCGCCGCGATGGGCAACGCGGACGCCGAGGCGATCGGCCTGATCCAGATGATCGCCAGCGGGGCGCCCGTGACGGAGGATTTCGCCGAGGGGCGGCTGCGCTACCGGATGGCGCGGTGGCACGTGGGTCTCGTGCTGTGGGTCGACGATCCCGGCCAGCAGGAGGCGCTGGACCAAGCGACCGCCGCCCTTCGGTCCGCCGACGCGGCCCGAGGCGCGTTGGTCGCCAGGTCCAGTGCCACGTCGCGCTGGATCTGGCTGTCCGGAGCGGATACTCCGGACCTCCACCAGGCCGAGAAGGTCGTGGCGACGGATGCCGAGGTGCGCGTAGCCGTAGGAAGGCCGGGCCGCGGGCTCGACGGTTTCCGCTCCAGCCACCAGGACGCCCTCTCGGCCCAGGCGCTGATCGTCCGGCTCGGCTCCGACCGGCGGTTCACGGCCTACGCCGACGTCGAACTGATCGACGCCCTCACGAAAGACCGCGCCAGCGCCCGCCGTTTCGTCGTCCACACTCTCGGCCCGCTGGCCGAAGCCGACCCGGCGCTACGGCAGGCCCTTCTCACCTACGTGCAGTGCGGCTTCAACACCACCCGGGCGGCCGCCAACCTCTACGCCCACCGCAACACCGTCGAACGGCGAGTCTCGCGCGCCAACGAGCTGTCGCTCGTCAAGGTCGAGAACAACCCCACCCATGTCGCGGCCGCGCTGCTGGTGCTGGACATCGCACCGGAAGTCATGACAGCCAGTCCCAGCTGAACTCACGGTTGCTCCAGCTTCCGGAACCAGTGCAGCGCCGGAAGCGCCAGCAGAGTCGCCCCGGCCAGAGCCGCGAACGCGAGAGCCGGGCTGGCGACGAGGAAACCGACTACCGTCGCCAGCACCACTCCGCCCAGATTGCCCGCCATCCAGATAGCCCGGCGGCAGTGCTCTCGGCGTCGAGGGCGTGCCGCTCGCTCAGCGACAGCACGATGGGCAGCGCCGGCAGGAGCATGAAACCTGTCCCCACCAACGCAAGGAAAGCCATCGGCACGCTCGGCACCAGAGCAAGGTGCAGGCAGGCCACGGCCGTGAACGCGATCCCCGCGCCCATGACCCCGACCTCGCGGCCCCGCCGATCCGCCCACACCGGCACGACCGCACAGCCGAGCACCCCGGCGATCATCGTGAACGCGAGAATGAGGCCCGCGGTGGATTCCGGAATTCCGGCCGGTGCCAGCAACGGTTGCGCGAATGTCGCTAACGCGATGAATGTACCCATGGGGATGGCGACACCCGCGCACAAACGGCGAACGTAGCGATTCCCAAACGCCGCGCGGAAAGCCCGCAGCCCGCCACTGGGACTCGCCTGCGCCGGTGGCACGCGCAGTGCTCCGACAACACACAGCCCGGCGTCCAGAGCGATCAGCGCGGTGATGAGCGTGAGGGTGCGGATGTGGCTCTCACCAGGCAAGAACGCGCCGAGCAGATACCCGAGAACCATGCCGCCAAAGGTCGCCGACGACGCCGCGGCGATGCCCGTGGCGCGGTCCTTCGCCGCCAGGTAACCCACCGCGAGACCCGGTATGGCGTTGAGGATGAACGGCTGGCCCACCGCGGCGACGACCTGGCCGATGAACGCCCACTTGAAGTCGTCGCCGACCAGCCGTAGGAACGCCCCGGCCGCCGTCAGTACCGCGCCGGTTACTAGCGCTGGCCGCAGAAACCGGTCGAGCGCGAGCCCGGCGGGAATCGCGAGAACCACGTAGATCAACGGGAAAACCTGAGACAGCCAACCGATATCGCTGACGGACACACCGAAATGGCGGGCGGCGTCCGCGGTCACCGGCGCGTAGTTCACGAAGAGCGCCTGACTCGCGACCGCCAGCATCCCGAAAGCGAGAAAAACCGTCCACCGGCTCTTCACTTGCGGCTGCACCGCCTCCGGGATTCTCCGCGCGACCCGGACTTTTCGGCGCGGAGCAGACAGACCGAACGAAGCGTCCCTCCTGCGGGCGGAGCTTCCGATCACAACAGTGGCGACCGCGACCACGCCTGCGGCGGCAGCACCACGCACTCGTCGTTGAGGGGGCATCTGAGTGTCCTTGTCGCTCGAACGTGAGGCCTCACTGTCGCCATCGCGTTCGTCGTTGGGTACGACACTCTGCACCCCGATTCGCGCCGGGTGGTGCACCGGGCACCATCCCGCGGGGCGCTTTACCAGCCGTTGGTGAATCCACAGTCGCGCGCTTTTCTCTTTCTTCCAACCGCTGACCTAGGACGACTCGCCCACCACCAGCATCACTTGTCCGGAATGTCCAGACCTACGTCCCGCGCCAGCGCACGCACCTCCCGATTCCCGGCAAGGGTGGGGTACTCCCGCACCACCCGTTGCAACTCCCTAGAGATGAAACCTGTGCCAGCATCCACAAATTCATCGACGGAGCAACGCGACGTGATCTCCAGATAGGTTGGAGTCATGCGGAGGAAATTTCGCTCGAGCTCAAAGCTGATGAATTCGGGATTTTCAGTGAAGTCGATCTTCCCGAGAGCATTTCCCCCTCGCGCGAAAACCATCACCTGCTGCACGCTGTACATCGCATCGAACAGCGGCACCCAGCCCCATGGAGGACCGATATCCACGCCAGCGCAGCGGATCGAAAGGCGTCCGAGGAAGTAATACCACGTCAGGTCGGCCTTGGAAATTTCGGCCAGATCACCTACCTGCGTGCACTCTCGCCCGTGAGCGGCGTAGTCCATACTTGACGAGAAAGATATCTTCACAAGAAATCACCCAACAGGGAATGCATTGCGTACACGGTTTGCTCCGGGACAATCATAGATGCGCATCGCATGAAGCGGCATCCCATTTCGATCTCTCGCGCGTCCAACAGGCACCTCGCAGGTGAATTACTTGACGATTCCATCGCAGCCCTGCGTATTCGTCACGACCCGGCCGCCTCCGGAGCCGCTTCGCCAGCAACTCCATCCCGTCCCGCCGCGGCTACCGCGCGCATGCAGTTCGCCAGCACCTCAGACGCGCGCCGATCCACCTCAGCTTACTCGACGGAGCCGCACCGGTCTTTCTACGGCTCGGATAAGCCGCAGTGATCCGACGCACCGCCGCCGCCACACGCCTGTAATTCGCCAGTGGCTCACCCATGCCCACCTTTTTACAACAGGACGACAAACCGCATTCACGCAGCTCAGCACGTATCTCCTCAAATGCGACCTCAGTCACGACGAGAGAAGACCCCGACGCAACCGCTCCGAGCTGAGACAATCGCCGTCAGCTCAGCCTGCATCCCGCAATGCAAAACCGCCCATTTCCTCATCTTCTTCAGGCCAGGAGCCAGCCTCGCTGCCACAAGAACCTCGCCGACCTAGCCGCTGGGACACACTCTTAATGGAGCGATCAACTCTCCTTGCGCGAGAAGGCCCACGTTACAGCCTCGCCAGAACTGACCGTCAGAAGTGCCGCAGGAAACTCCAGAAGGACACCGCATACCTCGCCTGCAGAATTTATCTTCTCCGATTTCGAGATTATGACGTCAAGGCCAGAAGCCCCGATCTCGGGAATTTTCTCGAAATCCCATGACTCAACAGGCCAGCACCATTCCGGGAGCGTCGGCCATCGACCTTCAGTTACCCGGAGAGTCCAGTCAGTATCAGTAGACAACAAAACGGATGAACCTCCGTAAAGTATCAGCTCCACAGCTTCGTAGGATTCGTCGCCCGGAACGCCGCCCGCGACATACTTCACGCCAAACGCAGCACGCAGACTCCGACCGGCCCGCAGATCGACAACCTCTCCATGAGTCATTCGAAGCACCTTAATGAGCGGGGAAGCGCTTGCTCAAACCAACAGTTTTACTTGCCCATAGGAAACATGGTAACAAACTGTCCGTCACTCTTCGTCAGCAAAAGGTCGTTTCCTCTACGGATCGACACCGTCCTCGCAGCTTTGCGAGGCAGCACCGCAAACCTCTCAACAGCAAACGAGACGATGGCGTTTCTCGTCCAACCATACGACCCGGACGATCCGTGCCGCAGCTCCTTCTGCGAACCCGAATGGACTTCCACTCGCACGTCGGCATCGATGCGTCGTGATCCTGACGGACGGCTGGCTGGTGCGGCGAGGGGCGCACCGGCCAGGGACGAATCGATCACCTTGGGCTGCGTCATCTGCGTGGACTGAGCCGTGCGGTGCCCGCTAGGGAGCGGCCAGAGCGGCTTCAGCGCTGCACGGAAGCTCCATCCGCTGATCCCGAGCGCTGAGCGCCCACACCCGCACCCCGTCATCGACCCGCCGGCCCATCATGCAGTCCGTGTCCTGGACGCCCGTCCGGGCGAACAGGGCCACGCCGACGTCGGATCCGTGAACCTGAACGAAGACCTCCGGCGGGATCCCGGCCAGGTGGGTCTCGGGATCCACCGGGGGCGCGGGCATCCCGGAGGTCAGCGCCGCGCGGATCTCCAGCGGGCTGGCTGTGGCCGGCAGGTGCCGCAGGACGGCCTCGAGCGCCGGGGCGAATCCGGGTGGGATGTCCCGCCTCGGCAAGGGCGGCGGGGTGATCGCGGCGGCGTTCGCCGGGCAGGTGATCCGCGATGGTCCCGACGACGTCCCGTAGTAGTCGAACTCGACGCGGTAGCAGGCGTCGAAGGTATCCGAGCCGAGGTTCCAGCCCGTGTCCGGCCTCTCGTGGTGGATCCGCCAGACCAGCCGGGCCATCGGATCCCGGGGGTCGTCGTGGGGCAGATCCGTGGCCTCCAGGACGCCGAAGCCGGTGCTGCGCCCCAGCGGCGTGGCGAGCGCGGCGCGGGCGAACCCGGCGGCGTCCGCCTGGCGCGGATAGCCGATCGCGTCGGCGAGCGTGTCCGACTGCCGGTCCGTCTCGGCGTCGCCCTCGGCCGAGGGCACGAGCCAGAAGGACGCGACCAAGGCCGCGCAACCGAGCAGCACGATACCGTGCGAAACCTTCACAGTGCCCAGGTTATCGGCGCCCGATCGCCGGTGCCTGAGTAGTTTTCCCCGTTTCCGCAGGCATCTGCGGCAATACCTGGTCCCCGCACTTGCCTGTCGCTTGGAGTCAAGGTTTTCGATTCGCGCACGGCTGATCCGCCAATCCGCTCGTGCCGCAAACCGCGCGTTCGTCGGACGCGCTCACCTGCCGACGAGAGGACATCACACGTACAAGTAGAACGGGACACAGGCAGGCTCGGTGTCGTCGGCGGCGGGGTTCGGCGGTTAGCCCCGCAGGACGTAGGCCTGGTCGGTCTCGTAGATCGCGGCCAGGTTGTCCGCGGTGATGCCGCGACCGGCGAAGCGGGCGATCACTGTCAGGCCCTTCGCGTTGAGGTGCCGGAAGTCGTCGAAGTCCAGGTCTTCACAGTGCGGCGCGCCGGGTTCATGACCCGGGTGGCCCGCGTACAACATCTGCCCGCGCTCGGCGAGGGCGAGTTGGAAGTTGGCGTTCCAGTACACGCTCGCGGCCTTTCCGTTGCGGGACAACGCGGTCAGCCTGTCACGGTCGGCGCCTTGGAAGCCGTTCTCCTCGACGGCCAGCACCACGTCGTCCACCTCGAGCACGGCCAGCAGCGGCACGTACCCGTGCCCTGGGCCGATGAGCCGTTCCCACGCGGGCCGCTCGACGATCGACTTGATCGACACCGGTGCGGCTGGGTCGCCGCCGAGGGTGCTGATCACTTCCTCCGGCGTGAGGCCGCGCACAACGGTGATCGTGGCGGCTTGCCCGAGTGAACTTTTCTCGATCCACCGGTGCTCGGCGTCGGGTGCGATCATCGGAGGCGGTTCAGGTTCCCCACGCAGCCGATGACCGAGCCGGTCCGTCTTCTTGTGCACTACGTCGGGTGTGGCCGGCGCCTGCCACATGACCAGGTGATAAAGCTCTTCGGCATCGTCGCGGCCGGTCACCTGCACGCGGACTCGGTAGTCGCCCGGCCACGGCGGCGTTTCCCAGCAGCGGCGGCCGTATCCGGATGCGTTCCCGGACAGGACGGCGCCGCCCTCCGACGCGGTCCAACTGATCTCGACGACCTCGTCCCAGCCGGTGAGGTCGAGTTCCTCGGGTGGGCCGGTCAGCACGTGCATCGATATCGGCACGTGGCCTTCGGCCACGCCCGTCCGGATCACCACGCCGTCTTCCACTGCGGTGACCAGGCCGTTGCCGGAGAAATCGGCGTTCGCGGGAACCGAACCTTCGGTGATCCAAAACCGGTGGTCCGTTACCGCGGCCGAAGTTGAGGAGGACTGCGGCAGCAGGTATTCAGCGCACCGCTTGGCTAGCACGGCCGCCGCGTAACCACGCGGCTTGGGCACCGTCGGCAACACGATCGCAGTAGCACCCAGCGCCACACCGACGATCGCGGGCGTCTCACCGGCCACAGCAGTGCCCAACGAGCGCAGCACCGCGGTCGACACGATCACGGCCAGAGCGAAATGCGCGGCACCGTGCTGCGCGGCGATCTCTGCTTCATCACCGGTCGCATCCGGCACGGCCGCCTTGTCCCGCAACGCTTCGAATAGATCGACCACGCGGTCAGCCGCGCCGGGGTGGACCTGTTCGACGATGGCCACGGCTTGCTTCGTGGCGCACTGCTCATCGCCCATCCACCCTGTGACGTAGTGCGTGACGCTCGACTGAGCCAGTCCGGACACAAGATCGTGCGGGATGTCCACGGCCAACCGATCGACAGTCAGTTCCAGCGCGCCCAGCAGCCGTTCAGAAAGTACGTCGCCGATCTCGTCCAGAGCCGTTTGGACCCTCGTGCCGTGCCGCGAATACCCCTTCGGCTCCCACCGGCCGAGGCGACCAGCGGGCGCTTTGGGCACGCGCGCGACGATGTCCGGCAGCGCAGCCGACACGATCGACTCGAAATTCTCGATCCCCATCACACTATGGTGCCAGCGCGTCGAATCCGTCCGCCCGCGTCGCCTTTCCGATTGCGACATTGGCAAGCCTCACGCGGTTGCCCAGCAGGCACCAGCGCGGCAACCTGTTCCACTTTTGCGCTGCCGCCGCCGCGTTCCTGGACGACCGCTCCGCGGCATAGCGGGCGGGTTACAAAACCATTGGTGAATCGACTCGCTCCGCTGATGTACTGATGTGCCACCGTGAATCTGCTGCGTGACGGAGGTAGCAGTTATGACGGACTATGACGCGCTTGCCGAGGTGTACGAATGGCTCATCTCCGATGCGAAGCTGGCTCCGGCCGAGTTCGCTGCGTCGTTCGATGACGTCCTCAGTCTCCTGCCGTCGAACGCTCACGTCCTCGACTGTTCATGCGGAACCGGACAGTTGGCGGTTGGCCTCGCCGGTCGTGGCATCCAGGTTGCCGCGACTGACGCCAGCGAAGCGATGGTTCGACGGACTGCGGAGTTGTCTGAGGAGTTCGGGACATCCGTCCGGGCCGTGCGGGCAAGCTGGGAAGAGTTGCCCGATCATTTCGAGGACAGCACGTTCGACATGCTGTTCTGCGTTGGCAACTCGCTTCACCATGCCGCGGGCGCGACAGGCAGGGGCGCTGCTCTGAAGTCGATGTCACGGCTCTTGCGCCCTGGCGGGCGCTTGGTGCTCACATCCCGCACGTGGGAACTCGTGAGAGCCAGAGGTTCCCGGCTGGACATCAGTGACCGACTCGTCCGCCGGAACGGTCGCGATGCCGTCGTGGTCTACCGCTGGGAGATCGCGCCGCGGTGGGAGGAGGAGCACCACATCGAGATTGCGATCGCCCAGGTTGAGGCGACTGGATTGGTTGTCGTCCGCTCGGAACTGCTGTCCTGCTGGCCCTACCGGTACGAGGAACTCGAAGCCGACCTGCACCGGGTCGGATTCCGGCCGGAAGTGAGCACGTTCGATCTTGAGGCCGAGAACTACATGGTGGTCGCGAGCAAGGTGTAGACACCGGGCTCTCAGTTCCTGGTCGGACCGCGCGGTTGCTCGCAGGAAGCTAGCTCATCGGCAGAAGAGGGCGTTCTCGGCAAGAGGAGACCGGCCGCGAGCACCGCTATCGAGAACGTGTTCTTACAACGCCGCCAAGCTGCGAGGCGCGATCAAAGTCGCGGCATGACCTGCGTGGCCGCGGCGTCGACGAACCCGCTGCGATCACTGACCGTGAAGCTGCGGTCAGCGAGCAAGCCAGGGAGCGAGCAGCTTCTCCAGATCAGCATCCGACAACGCCCGCGGCCCGCCGTGGAACTCGTGCCACCGAGACGCTTCCCGCGCGGCCGTGTACTCCACCTCGAACGCCCGCATCAGCACGTACATGAAGCTTCCCGAATCGAACCGCTCGCCCAGCAGGGTGCGAGCCGTCCGGGCCACGTCCACCGCGGTCTGGCGGCCGTTGACGTCAGCCAGCTTCAGTTCCTCAGCCGCCGGATCGAGCAGGCTCGGCGCACACAACAAGACAACTACTCCACTCTGAACTGTTCGCTCAACCCTCGGCGGCGAGCTGACCGCAGGCCGCCGCGATGTCCTGACCACGCGTGTCCCGCACCGTGCACGCCACCCCACCAGCGTTCACCAGCCGCACAAACTCCCGCTCCACCGGCTTCGGCGACGCATCCCACTTCGAACCCGGCGTCGGATTCAGCGGGATGACGTTCACATGCACCAACTGACCCAGATGCTTCCGCAGCCGCTTCGCCAGCAACTCCGCCCGCCACGGCTGGTCATTGATGTCCCGGATCAACGCATACTCGATCGACACCCGACGACCCGAAGTGTCCGCGTAATACCGAGCGGCGGAAAGAACCTCATCCACCGACCAACGGTTGTTCACCGGCACCAACGTGTCCCGCAGCTCGTCGTCCGGCGTATGCAACGACACCGCCAGCCGAACCTGCATCTTCTCGTCCGTCAGCTTCCGGATCGCCGGAGCCAAACCCACCGTCGACACCGTCACCGAACGCTGCCCGATGCCGAGCCCGCCCGGCGCGGGATCAGTGATCCGACGCACCGCCGCCACCACACGCTTGTAGTTCGCCAGTGGCTCACCCATCCCTACCCTTTTACAACAACCGCACCGAGCCTGTTTACGCAGGTCAGGTCGGTAATTAGACATTGCGCCCGCCGCCACACTGCTTGCCGGGTCTGGCCAGTCTTCTAATCGAAGAGCGCCAGCCACCGACCGCAAGCGAGCAGCTTCTCGCGCCCGCGCCGAACAGCGCTCACTGCTCGAATGGAGGCCGCTCGACCGCGGCGAGCCGCAGAGCCTTCCGCCCGAACGCCCGCACGCGCCTTCTTCTTAGGCGAATGCGGGTCGCTCGCGACGCTTGAACGAGTAAAAGTCGGCCCAGGTGCGGACGACTGCCGGCCCGGCTTCTCTTCACAGTTGGCAGACAAGCACGCTCGCGCATCACACACAGTGCTAGCTCGACAAGTCGAAGCCTACGGGCGTGAGTTCGATCAGAAGGCCAGCACGGTGATCGCAAGCGGCACGCCGACTACGCCAACTTGCGCACCACTCTTGTTCTCTACCTAGACCCTAGGTAGAGTTCAAGCATGGCAGGTCCACGGATGACGCTTCCCACGCAACTGGTACTCCGGGAACTGATGGTCGATCCCGCACGCGAGATGTACGGCCTCGAACTCTGCGCCGCCGCGGGACTACCGAGCGGCACCATCCATCCAATCCTGGCACGACTCGAGAAAGCAGGATGGCTGCGTAGCCGCTGGGAGCAGGTCGACCCCAGCGAAAGGGGACGCCCACGACGACGTTACTACAGCCTAGATCCCAACAGTCTAGGCGTCGTCCAGGCCGCACTGCATCGCTCAGAAGCTTCCACGCAAGCATTGTCGCGTTTGCGACCAGACGTGGCAGGTGGAGCGTGATCAACGGAATAGCCGCTACTCTAGCTCATTTACACACGGTCGCGAAATCGGACGAGTACCCCGCCAACCTTCGGGAGATTTCCCTAGAACTCAGACGCAGCAGCGAATTTGTCTACGACCAAGCCATGATCCTCAGCAGTGAATACGGCCTCGATTTCGGTTTCGACGCATATCACGAATCGCCTGAAATCTCGATCGACCCAGTGCGAGATGTCGTCGCGCTCGTCCGAGAACTTGCCCTTGCGCGCAGCGCCCTCGACAATATTTCCCACAGCTTAGGCGAAATACCCGACAGGATTCCGGCCTATGCCGCCGTTCAAGGACGCGTACGCGCAAAGTCCTTTGTACGAGAATTCAATTCCCTTCTCGATCTTGCCAATCAGATCAATAGCGAACTTACAATTGAAATCAGAACTCGCACTGTTGAGCAAATCTCCCAAGTTCAGGTAAGGAAAACCTCGTACCATCTGGCATCGTTTGCTGTCAGACTGCTTCCTGCGGAAAGCAGATCAGACTACGAGGAACGATTTCGTTCCGAACTTTTTGATCTCGCCGAGGCCGGATGCGGATGGCAGCAACAGGTACGCCACTCCCTGCGAGTTCTAGCGCGGGCGCCCTGGCTGCGTCATGAACTACGCGCACCGACGCCCTCCCCCCAGGAGCGATAGCCGATGAACGATATTTTCATGCCGCATGCGGATGCCGAACCTGCGCACCCACACTGCGCGTCTGCCGCACCGCAGCATTGGCTTTGAGCAACCGGCAACACCCACTGGCTCCCCTCCTACCCCCGAGCAGATCCGAGAACAGAATGGTCGATGCCGATGTTGCGGCCGCTTCAGATCACCACCGTAGAGGCATCTTCGACTTAGGCTAACGACCAGGCGCGGCGTGCGATCCTCAAACGTACGAGACGGCCACGCTACGAGGTTCGCCGAGGCAGCACTTTCCAAGTCAATATCATTTGACTCGGCCCGCCGCACCCCGAAAGGCATCCCGCCCCGTCGCAAGAAATTCGACGACCCGGAGCCGGGCGGGAAAAAGCGATTCAAGCTGCGCATGGCAGCACGCGACACACCCCTTACCGGTCGGCGGTAGCGGCTCCGGGGCCACTGAACAGTGAGGGCTGCACGTGTCGCTCGAAACCATCATCACCCGGGTCGCAGAGATGTCCGCTACCAGCATCTGGGCTCTCACAGCATTGTTCGGCGTCGTCATCGTGGGCACGCTCCTTCTAATGGTCGTATCACAGAAGTCACGGCGACGTGTTCGCGTCAAGCTGCCTTTCATAGAGTTCGAGTCAGAGCCGGCCTCGGAGGAACTTCCTACGGTCGACGACAAGGTGCCGCCGCCCAGCACCCTTGACCTGCCTCAACTGCTCGACACCTCTGACGCGCCGCCTGGCGGCCCTTGAAATTTTCAGAGCCAAGCAGCCAATTGCGCTGCTACAGATGGAGCTTCCGACACACTGGCATCGTACGCAGTGGCAGCAGAAGATCGAAACCGCAAGTTGCCGCTTTGATAGGTGCGCTAATGCGCGTATCTAGGCCTGTTCTCATGGCTATGGAGTTGATCACGCTAATTTCAGACGAGCCTGGCACGCTGGGAAATCACGAGCACCACCCGCCTGCTTCTGCTTGACTACCCGTCATGAGCGACGGAAACGATGAGAGGCCCGATCGCCGGCCCGTCACCCCGGAGACTGCCAGGCTGCGCCGAGCCGCGCGCGCGTTACGCCTCCACCTCGACGAGCTTCCGATCGACTACAACCTCGACGTTCCGGGCGACCACTATCTGACCAGTGTCGCGTTCATGTTCGCTCGGCAACGGTACGACTGCGCAGACTCGCTGATCGGCGCAGGATTCGGCGGCACAGTCATCGGATCGATCGCGCGCAGCCTGTTCGTGGATGGACTCCGCTGGCTATGGATCGGCGACGACCCGCCCCGCCGACGCTCTCTGCTGGGCGATCTGCTCGACGAACGCAACCGGCTGTGCGTGTTGCTCGACAAGACCGACACAACCTGCCCGCACCTGCCGCGCTGGCTCATGCCGATACCCGATGTCGCCGACCTTACAGGCGCATCTATGACCTGGCTCGACGTGCTGCCCACGCCAGGCGAGGAAGATTTGCTCGACGAGTTTTTCAACCGCTCGGCCAATGCACAAGCCGCAGCCCCCGGTTCACCACTGCTGCACCGCGTCGCGCCGCTGCTCGACATGGCTGGACTCAAGGGCGCGAGCATGGTTCTCGCTCACGCCGGACATGGCAACTACCTCGGGCTGCAAAGCAGCCTGACCGACGGCGGCGCGACTGGGCACGATCTGCGACCAGACCACGAAGCGTTGTTCATGCATGTAGCCGCCGTCGGAGCCACCGCAACTCTGCTCGGCACTACCGCCGCCTTGCCCGGATCGTGGCCCGTGGACGTCGAGCGGGAGCCATTCTTGCAGCGGGCGATTGATCTAGCCGCCGAGGTCGCCGCAGCCGCGGTGCCCATACACAGTCTCGGCTCTATCCGTCGCCCGGCCGCACCGCAGAAGAAGAAAAAGGAGCAGCAGGCCCACGCCGACAGGCCGTTGTTACGACCGCAAGCCATCCTTGCCGCGGACGACCTGCTGCCCGACATCTACTCGGTCGACGCAGTCGCTTCGGCAGCCGAAAACTACTACGACATCGTTCGTAGCATGATGATCCGACCCTGGGACCATGGACAACCATCGTTACACGCGATGCTGTCTTACGGAGGCGGCCACTCCAACCTGCAAACCGTCATGTCTACCTACAACCAACCCGGCTCCGCCGTGATCTCAGTATTCGCCGCTCGCATGCTCCTGGAGGAGGCTGCCCGACTGACGTGGCGGTTCTCCGTTCCTGGAAAGGAGTTCGAAAACCGGGCCAAGCAATACTTCGACGAGTTTCGCGCTCGCCAGAAGAAGACCATCAACACGCTCGTCGCCAGCGGCGTACCGAAAACCGACGCCGAGCGGGTATTTGCGCGACCTCGCAACGTTAAGATCGTCACGCCAGACAACGAGATCGCCAAGGGACGAAAGCCAATACCCACTATCGCCAGCATGCTTCGCGAACTCGGATCCCCGTACCCCGAGCCAGGCTGGCTAGAAGTCGCTTACTCGTTGCTCAGTCAGATCACCCACAGCACGCCGCTGGGGCAACTGCACGCCGAACGCGTCATTGACGGCGTGTGGCACGGCAACGAGCTGAGCCCAGAAATGCTCAGCTTGGCACTCGACACCGCATGCCTCGGCAGCGCCCATTTAATCGGCACTGGGGCGATGCTCCTGACTGACTCGACTGACAAATCTCGTGAATACCGGGATCGCTTGGTACAAGAAGCTTACGTTGTGCACAACGCCGCAAGATTCATCCACTGGCTCGACTAACCCAATGCGGCGTCTTCGACGCTACGCTTGAGCAAGCGTACAGGTAACACGCGCAGACAGAATGTGGTGCCGGTTGAGCAGCGACTCGACTGCCGCGGCCGAGTCCGTGGCCCTGTCACTGTCTGATCAGAACTTCCAGCCTTGGGCCTGCACGAACCCGACGAGGTTTACGCATGGCACGCTGACCGCTTTGCACACGTCAGGGATGCGTGGCTTGGCGAGGTTTCCGCTGAAGGTCTCGTCGGTGACGACCACGCCGGTGCGCGCGAGCGCGAGGCCGATGACGAACGGGTCGGCACCATTCCGGCCGCCGCCGGTACCCATCATCTTAGGGTGGGCGTGCAGGATCTTTCTGGTCGCGAGCTGGATGTCCTGTTCGAGGGGCACGAAGAGATCGGCCTGCGCACGGGCCCAGGTGTTGGCGTCGTCGTCACGCTTGCCCAGCTCGTCGCGAACGATCTCGACGGAGCGGATCGTTCCCTCGGCGATCAGCGCCTCAATCCGCTGCCACAGGGTGCTGAAGACCGAAGGCGGCAATTGGTCTCGCCGTCCGTTGAGGATCGCGCTGGTGTCGAACGAGTACAAGGGCACCGGCTAGACCACCTCCCGAACAGCCGCGGCATCGGCGAGTTTGTCGATCTGACCGGCTTTGGCGTTGAGGTAGGTGGCTGCGGTGTAGGTGTCGATCATCCTGCGTCGATGCGCATCAGTGACCTGACGAACGTAGCCCTTTCCCAGGTCACGAACCGTGTTTCGGTACCAATCGCCGCCGCCAGTCGTGCGCGTCGATGCGTCCGCCTCGTACGCCTGCAGGAACTCCGCGCGGCGGGCTTCGTAGAAGGGCTGAGTGACGCGTCCGAGGGTGAGCAGCCTGCGCAGGAACGCCTCGGCGCTGGCCCCGAACGGTGCAGCAGCGTCGCGTAGTGCCGCGTACGTCCAGGCGTCTTGCTGCTCCGCCCGCGCCTGCACCTCCGGACGCCCAAGCACCGCAGCGGTCGGCATGAGCATCGCCGCCGCGAGAGCGTTGCAACGCGCTTCCAATTGTCTTTCCGGTGTCGTCGCGCGCAGATCGGCGGTGACGTCGCACAAGCCCTGGGTGTGCAGGATCAGATGAGCAAACTCGTGCAGGAGCGAGAACAGCCGGCCACGAGGGCTGTCAGCGCCGTTGACCATGATCACCGGCAGTTGGTCGAAGTAGAGGGAGAACCCTCGCATCTCGGCCGTCTGGACGCGCCCGCGCGAAGTGGCCAGGACCAGCACGCCGGCGCGTTCGAGCCCAGCGGCCCAGGCATTGACGTGGTCGTAGGCGGTCGAACGAATCGTCAGGGCCAGCGGCGACAGGCGCAGCAGCATTTCGCGAGCCTGCTCGGCCAGGCGCTCGTCGGTTCCCGCAGCAGGCAGTCTCCAGTCGTCTGGCGGCTGCTCATCGTCGAGTTCGTACAGGTCAAGCAGATTGTCGCGCTGCTGATGGGCTCGCCGGTACTCCGCGTGCAGATCAGGCGACCACTCTCCCGCCCCGGCCTCCGGCAGTCGCCGGAAGTCGCGCAACGTGTCGAACGCTGCTGGCGGCTCGGCCAGGAAGAACACGCCTAAAGCCCGGTTGTAGGCAGTCGCGGCTTTCTTGAGCTGCGCGATCGTCGGAGATTCGTCGCCCGACTCCCATCGGGCGACGCGGTCGTCCGGTACACCGATCCTGCGCGCCGCAGCCACTTCCGTCAGCCCGATCGAGACCCTTGCCCACCGCAGTACTGCGGGTTCAACCAGGGCAGGAATCGATGTCGGCACGCCGTCCATCCTGACTCAACGTCAGCAGTGCCGCCAGTCCTCTCGACGCCAGCCGTCACGTGACGAGATGGGCATCCAGACAGATTTCCCGGACATCCCGACGACGGATGATCAGCGATCGAGCCACGGGGCAAGCAGCTTCTCCAGGTCAGCGTCCGACAGAGCCCGCGGACCGCCGTGAAACTCGTGCCACCGCGACGCATCCCGCGCAGCCGTGTAGTCGACCTCGAACGCCCGCATCAACACATACATGAACGTCACCGAACTGAACCGCTCACCCAGCAACGTCCGCGCCTCACGCGCCACCTCGGTCGCGCCACGACCCACCACGTCAGCGAGCCGCAGCTCCTCCGCAGCCGGCTCCAACAGGCTGGGCGCATACATCACGACAAACACTCCATCATCGAAACCAACAAACTCAGCCTTCGGCGGCGAGCTGACCGCACGCCGCCGCGATGTCCTGACCACGCGTGTCCCGCACCGTGCACGCCACCCCGCCAGCGTTCACCAACCGCACGAACTCGCGCTCCACCGGCTTCGGACTCGCGTCCCACTTGCTGCCCGGCGTCGGGTTCAACGGAATGACATTGACGTGCACCAACTGGCCCAAATGCTTCCGCAACCGCTTCGCGAGCAGCTCGGCCCGCCAGGGCTGGTCGTTGATATCGCGGATCAACGCATACTCGATCGACACCCGCCGCCCCGAGGTGTCGGCGTAATACCGCGCAGCCGAGAGAACCTCGTCGATCGACCAACGATTGTTCACCGGCACCAACGTATCCCGCAGCTCATCGTCCGGCGTGTGCAAGGAAACCGCGAGACGAACCTGCATCCGCTCATCCGCCAGCTTCCGGATCGCCGGAGCCAAACCCACCGTCGACACCGTCACGGAACGCTGACCAATACCAAGCCCAGCAGGAGACGGATCCACAATACGATGTATCGCCGATATAACGCGACGAAAATTCGCTAGAGGTTCGCCCATGCCCATGAACACGATGTTCGACAGCCGCCCCGGGCCGCCGGGCATGGAGCCGTCGCGCATGACCGCCGCGGCGTCGCGGACCTGGTCCACGATCTCGGCGGTCGAGAGGTTGCGGTCGAGACCGCCCTGGCCGGTCGCGCAGAACGGGCACGCCATCCCGCAGCCGGCCTGGCTCGAGATGCACAGCGTCGCGCGGTCCGGGTAGCGCATGAGCACGCTCTCCAGCAGCGTCCCGTCGTGCGCGCGCCACAGGGTCTTGCGGGTCGCGCCGCCGTCCGCGGCCAGTGCGCGCACCTCGGTGAGCAGCGGCGGCATCAGGTCGGCCACGAGCTTTTCGCGCGAGGCGGCCGGGATGTCGGTCATCTCCGCCGGGTCGACGGTGAGCCGCGAGAAATAGTGGTTCGACAACTGCTTGGCGCGGAACGCCTTCTCCCCCAGTTCGACGACGGCCTCGGCTCGCTCGGCCACCGTGAGGTCGGCGAGATGGCGCGGCGGCAGGCCGCGCTTGGGCGCGTCGAAAACAAGAGGGAGGGCAGTCATGACCGATCAAGTGTCTCATACGCGCGAACCCGGCGCTCCTCCCCCTCGACCTACAGGGAGCGAACCGGGTCGGCGGCCGGCGCCGGCGCGATCCGGCCGCCGGGTCGCCGGAACGGCGGCCGACGAACGACGGGCCGGGTTCAACGGAAAAACACCCGACGAAAGTCGGATTGCCGAATGCTTTCCAGGATGAATTCCCTTATTATCGGGCTCAGGGAGGCACCTAATCGACCGGCGTAGAAATATCCGCCGCGGCGCGCCGGCAACGGAATACCGCCATTAGTCGGTAGTCGGCGCAAACTTCGCGCGCGTACCGTTCCGGACGCATCTCCCCCTTCCCCACCGGTCCGGGAATTCCCCCGGCCCGGCCGGGCTTCCCCATTGGAGGCTCCCGTGAAAGTGCCGTCTTCGATTCTGCGCGGAATAGCGGCGGTCGCGACCGCCGCGGCGACCGCGCTCGCCGTTCCCGCCGCCGCGGACGCGGGCGAAACGAACATCTCGATGCAGGCCCAGCAGAAGGACCAGTGGTGCTGGGACGCCAGCGGCAACACCATCGCCGCGTTCTGGGGCTATTCGCTGACCCAGACCCGGTTCTGCCAGATCGCGCACAACGAATCCGGCAGCGACTGCGCGAACCGCCAGGGCTACCTCAGCGACCAGCAAAGAGTTTTCCGCTACCTCGGGTTCCGCAGCGTCGGCACCTACAATTCCAACGGCTACCGGCTCTCCTTCTCCGGCATCAAGAACCAGATCAACGCCGGGCAGCCGATCGGCACCCGGATCGGCTGGAACTCCGGCGGCGGCCACATGCACGTCCTCTACGGCTACGACGACTCGAACGGCCGCAGCGTCGTCGAATACGGCGACCCCTGGCCGTCGAACAACCGCTACAACTCGATGAACTACAGCACCTACGTCTCGAACAACCAATTCGCCTGGACCCACACCGTCTACGGAATGGTGGGCTGACTCATGTTGCGAACCATCCTCCGCGCCACTGTCGCCTCCGGAGCCATCGCCGCCGCGGTCTTCGCCGCGAACCCGGCGTCGGCCGCTCAATCGCCGACCGGACCGTCCCCGTCGGACACGGCCGCGATCTCCGGCTTGCTCGCCAGCCCGGACACCGCCTCCCGCCTCGCGCACACGAAGTTCCCCGGTGCGGCGCCGGCGGCCGCGCACGCCACTCGCGCCGCGGCTGACGCCAACACCCAGATCCCGGTGTACGAGCCGACCGCGGCGTTCATCAACGGCGAATCCGACGTCCCGGCCGCCCTGGCCTACGTCGCCTCCCCCGCCCACCTCGCCGACGGCCGCGCCGCCACCGTCTGGGCCCAGCCGAGCAAGGCAGGCTGGCAGGTCATCAACGTCGCCTCCGGCAACGACGAACAGGCCCACGCGGCCGCCGCACATGGCGGTTACCTGCTGCACGAACCGCAGGTCAACGCTTGGTACTCGGTCTCCGGCGACACCGTGACCGTCCTCGACGGCGCGGTCTCCGGCGTTCCGGCGGGCACCCGGGTCACCCTGGCGACCTACCGTGCCGAGCTGCAGAAACGCTACGGCGACAAGCTCCCCGGCTCGACCTACGACAAGACCGGCGCGGGCGGCGGTTACGCCGTCGCCGCTCCGAACACCGGCACGGACGGAAGCCCGGCCACCGCGCTCGCCATCGGCGGAGCGGCCGCGGCAGCCGCGGGCGGCGCGTTCCTCTTGCGCCGCCGTTCCCAGCACAGCAAGTGATTCATCCCGGCAGGGGACGCGGCCGCCGCGCCCCCTGCCGGTCGCTCTGGCGCATCCAGAGCCGCAGCCCACCGATCGGCCCATGACACGAGCGGCCGCAGCGTGCGAGACCTAGCGGCGACGCTCGTGCTGGCACCCGCTGTCGTGGACACGCTCGCCCCGATGCCGGTGCTCGCGGACGAGCGGAATCGCCGACAGCCGCGAGCTCGCGCAGTACTGGCTCTCGGCGGGCAAGACGGCTGGCCGGGCACCCGCGACTGCGAAGTCCGTGAAGGGCCCCAGGAGGGCAGCGGGTTGCCCCCACGGGCCCCTCACCGGCCCCCCCCCCGGCGGCGGGGGTCCCGAACGTAGCCCCCGCAGCAA
>NZ_JBSHAM010000024.1:69126-101379 GCF_053611505.1 Amycolatopsis sp. NPDC054798
TCGGGGCGGCCCTCCCGCGCTGTCTTTCCGGTGCCTGTCCACTTGGTGGGTTTTTTTCAGAACGGGGGGCCAGTTCAGGCACCACCGAACCTGCGGGCTGGGTCCGAAACGTAGCCTCAGCAGCACAAATCGTGGCGGTTAAGCCTGCTCCACCGCCGCCGGAAGCTCGACCGGTTGCCGCAGCGCGTCGAGCACCGCGTTCACCGCCGCTCGCCGCGGCGAACCTCGCCGGGTGACCGCGACGATCGTGCGCGTCACCGGTGTCGCCAGCGCTTTCGTCGCGACCCGGTACCGCGGATCCACCGCCAGCCCGGGCAGCAACGCGATCGACAGTCCGGCCTCGACGTGCTGCAGCGTCATCAGGTAGTTGCTGAACCGGCACACCACGCGCGGCTCGAACCCCGATTCACGGCAGAGCCGCAGCGTCAGGTTCGCCATGTAGGAGTGGGGGATGTCGAGCGCCCACGGTTCGCCGGAGCAGTCCGCGAGCACGGCGGGACCGGGCGGCCCCTGCCGGTCGAGCGCGGTGACCAGCACGATCGGATCGGTCGCGAGCCGGATGATCTCGAGGTCAGGGCCGAGCGGCAGGTCGACGAAATCGGTGGTGGTGATGATGACGTCGCTGTCGCCTGCCCGAAGCGCCGGGACGCTTTCGTGCGGTTCCCGTTCCGCCAGTTCGGTTTCCAGCCGCGGATAGGTCTCGGCCAGCCGGGTCGCGGCGGGCACGGCGAAGGTGTGGATCGCGCTCTGGAACGCGCCGATCCGCACCAGCCCGGCCGGTTCGTCGCCGCGCAGTTCGGCCTCGACCGCGTCGAGGTGGTCGAGGATCGCGCGCGCCTGCCGGGCCAGTTTCTCCCCGGCGGGAGTCAGCCGGACACGGCGGCCGGTGCGTTCGAGCAGCCGGGTGCGGGTTTCGGTTTCCAGCAGCGCGAGCTGATGCGACACCGTGGAGGCGCTGAGATTCACGTCCTGCGCGACCGCACGAACCGTGCCGAGCACGGCAAGCCGACTCAGCAGCCGCAACCGCCACGGGTTCAACATGACCCCATCGTTGTTCGATGCCATCGAACAAGCAAGCAGAAACTGTGAGATGGACGCGGCGCTCGGCGCGGCTCTACCGTCGAAGCCATGGCCACCGACACCTTCTGGTCCGACGTCGACCGGCACCTCGTCCGCTACGCCGGTCCTGGTTCGTTCACCGGCGAGATCATCGACCGCGCCGAGGGCAGTTTCGTCTTCACCGAGGACGGACGGCGGATCCTCGACTTCACGTCCGGGCAGATGAGCGCGATCCTCGGGCACGCGCATCCGGAGATCGTCGAGACCGTCCGCAAGCAGGCCGCGAAGCTCGACCACCTGTTCAGCGGGATGCTGAGCCGCCCGGTAGTCGACCTCGCGCGACGGCTGGCCGAGACGCTGCCGGATCCGCTGGAGAAGGCGCTGCTGCTGACCACCGGCGCCGAGTCCAACGAGGCCGCGCTGCGAATGGCGAAACTGGTGACCGGCAAGCACGAGATCGTCTCATTCGCCCGGTCCTGGCACGGGATGACGCAAGCCGCAGCGAGCGCCACCTACAGCGCCGGCCGCAAGGGCTACGGTCCGGGCGCGCCGGGCAACTTCGCCATCCCGGTGCCCGGTGCGGACTGGGAGCACCAGCTGGACCTCGCGTTCGACCTGATCGACGCGCAATCGGTCGGGAGCCTCGCCGCGTGCCTGGTGGAGCCGATCCTCAGCTCCGGCGGGATCCTCGTGCCGCCGCCGGGTTATTTCCAGGCGCTGCAACGGAAATGCCGGGAACGCGGCATGCTGCTGATCCTCGACGAAGCGCAGACCGGGTTGTGCCGCACCGGAACCTGGTACGCCTTCGAACACGACGGCGTAGTGCCCGACATCCTCACCGTGTCCAAAACTCTCGGTGCCGGTCTGCCGCTCGCCGCGGTGCTGACGAGCGCGGAAATCGAGCAGGAAGCCCACGATCGCGGCTACCTGTTCTTCACCACGCACGTCTCGGACCCGCTCCCGGCGGCGGTCGGGAACACGGTGCTGGACGTGCTGATCCGCGACCGGCTCGACGAACGCGCCCGTCAGCTCGGCGACCGGTTGCGCGCCGGACTGGACGAAATCGCGGCGCGGCACGAGGCGGTCGGCGAGATCCGGGGCCGGGGTCTGCTCGCCGGGCTGGAGCTGAGCGGCGGCGGACCGGACGCGGACAAACTCGGTGCCCGCGTGACGCAGCGGTGCCTCGAACTCGGGCTGCACATGAACATCGTGCAGCTGCCCGGGATGGGCGGGGTGTTCCGGATCGCGCCGCCGCTGACCGCCGCCGAAAGCGAGATCGACCTCGGACTGTCCATTCTGGACGAGGCGATCGGGGACGTCTCGTAGCTCAGCTGGGAATGCGGCCCGCGATGGCGGTCGCTGCCTTCTTGGCGATGTCGCAGCTCTTCGACGGGTCCTGCTTGTCGTCGACGGCGACGTAAACCAGCTGGTTGGTCGTCACCGCGAGGATGACGGCGCAGGTCTCGGGCCCGGAGATGGAACCCTTCGTCATGCCCGCCTTGTACCCGGCGATGTCGGAGATCGGCTTGACCGTCGAGCCCTCGAACTGGACGGCGTAGCCATCCGCGTCGACCTCCGAGAGGGTCACGGAGTAGCCAGTGCCCTCGCACCGGCGGCCCTCGGCCTTGGGCGTGGTGCCGCTTTCCTGCGCGAGTTCGGGCACGTCAGACGGCTTGAGCAGGCTGCACGGGTCGGTGTTCGCGAGCGGCGTCCCGGTCTTGCCGCCATCCTTCTGCTCGGGTGCGGCGCTGCTTTCCGCGCCCTTGTCGCTGCCGCCGCTGGTGCTGCCTCCGGCACAGGCCGCGAGTCCCAGCACACAAGCCAAGGTCACAGCAGCCGTCACCACTACACGTCGCATCGCATCCCCCAGGGGTCCGGTCTGGCTCGGGACAATAATGGAACGGCTCCCGCGCGGCACTTTGGACGATGCCGCACGCCGTCCGGTTCCCCCTACCCGTCCCGGTTCAGGGGTGGGTCCCCGCCCTCGCCGCGATTAGCGTCCGCGAGGTCAACGCTGCTGCCGGGGGTGGGGAAATGCGGTCCAAAGCTACCGTCCTGATACTCGTTCTGACGCTGCTCGGCACCGCCCCAGCCGCCCCAGCCTCCGCGAGCCCCGCCATCGCTCTCGACGGCCTTTCCCGTCCAGTCGAGCTGCTTGTCGACAAATGGGGCGTCCCGCACATCTACGCCGCCAACACCGCGGACCTGTTCTACGCACAAGGCTTCACCGTCGCCCGCGACCGGCTTTTCCAGCTCGACACCTGGCGCCGCCGGGGTCTCGGGCTGCTCAGCGAAGTCCTCGGCGAGTCCTATGTGGACCAAGACCGCGCCGCCCGGCTGTTCCTCTACCGCGGCGACATGCAGAAAGAATGGGCCTCCTACGGTCCCGAAGCCAAACTCGCCGCCACCCGGTTCGCCCAGGGGATCAACTCCTACGTCGACTGGCTCGGCAAACATCCCGAGGCCGCGCCGCCGGAGTTCGGCAAGCTCGGCTACCAGCCGTCGCACTGGCGGCCCGAGGACGTCGTCCGCATCCGGACGCACGCGATCGGCGAGAACCTCATGTGGGAGGTCGCCCGCGCGCAGATGGTGTGCAAGGCCGGGCCGGGCGCGAGCAAGTACCTCCGCAGCCTGCACCCCGACCACGAGGCCGCGGTGCCGGAAGGGCTCGATCCCTGTTCAGTCCCCGGCGACGTGCTTTCCGTCTACAACAAGGCGACCGCGGCGGTCACGTTCCCGAAGGGCGTCGCCGGGCCGAAGGACATCGCCGACGCCACCAGCGGCAGCAACTCTTGGGCGATCGGCCCGGACCGCACCGCGTCCGGACGCCCGATCCTCGCCAACGATCCGCACCGCGGCGCCGACGCGCTGCCGTCCGGTCGTTACGTCGCCCAGCTTTCCGCGCCCGGCCTGAACCTCACCGGGGCCGGCGAGCCGTGGAACCCGGGCATCGCCATCGGGCACAACGATTCCGTCGCGTTCGGGCTGACGAATCTGCCGGTCGACCAGACCGACCTCTACGTCTACGAACTCGACCCCGCCGACCACAGCCGGTACCGCTACCGCGACGGCTGGGAGCCGATCGCCAAGGTCTCCGAGAGCATCCCGGTGCTCGGCGGCCAGCCGGTCACCCGCGAGCTGGCCTTCACCCGGCACGGCCCGATCGTGAAGGTCGACGAGGCGGCGCACCGGGCGTTCGCCGTGCGCACCGCGTGGACCGAACCGGGCAGCGCGGCCTACCTCGGCAGCCTGAACTACCAGCGGGCCCGCAACTTCACCGAGTTCACCGACGGAATGCGCACCTGGGGCGCGCCCGGATCCAACCTCGTCTACGCCGACGTCCACGGCGACATCGGCTACGTGCCCGGCGCGCTGACCCCGCGCCGCACCGGGGCCGGATACGACGGCCTGCTGCCCGTCCCCGGCGACGGCCGCTACGAATGGAACGGTTTCCACGCCAACTCCGAACTCCCGTGGCAGCACAACCCGCCGGCCGGATTCTTCGCCTCCGCCAACGACTACAACCTTCCGCCGGGCTTCCCGGTGGTCTCCAACTACGAATGGCAGCTGCCCTACCGCAAGGAGCGAATCGACGAGCTGATCAAGTCGACGCCGCGCGCCCGCGTCGCCGATTCGCTCGCCATCCAGCGCGACGAGAAGTCCTTGCTGGCCACCCGGCTCACCCCGTTCCTGCGGAATCTCTCCTCCACCGACCCGGACACCGCGAAGGCGCTCGACCTGCTGCGCGGGTTCGACGGCGTCGCCTCGGTGGATTCCGCCCCGGCCGCGCTGTACGAAACCTGGCTGCTGAAGTACCTCCACGGCGGGTGGGCGCACACGATGCTCCCGCAGGACGCCGCGGATGTCCTGTCCCGCACCATCAATCCGGATTTCAGCCTCGTGCTCGCGTCGTTCGCCGACCCGGACGCATGGTTCGGCCCGGGCGGCGCGGCCAAACGCGACAAACTCATCCTCGACACTCTCCCGCTCGCTTTCCGCGACGTCGCCGGAAAACTCGGCGGCGACCCGGCGAAGTGGCGCTGGGGCTCGCTGCAGTACCAGGAGTTCGTGCACCCGGCAGGCGGCCCGAACGTCGGCCCGACCCCGGTCGGCGGCGACTACCAGACCGTCCACCCGTCGTTCTTCCACCCGCTCACCTACCAGCAGATCATCGGCGCGACCTTCAAAATGGCCCTCGACGTCGGCAACTGGGACGCGTCGCGGGCAATCAACGCCCCCGGCCAGTCCGGCGACCCACGCAGTCCGCACTACCGCGATCTGAACGACCTGTGGGCCTCCGGCGGCTCGTTCCCCTTGCTGTCGAGCCGCGCGGCGGTCGAACGGAACCTCGACTCCCGAATCCGGCTGGTCCCGAAGTTCACTTCGGGAACGTAGCCCGCAGCCGGACGAGCGGGACCGCGGCGGCGGCCAGCACGACAGCGCAGGCCGTCTGCAACAGCAGGAACCAGAACGGGCACGCGCCCGGAATCAGGTCGACGCCGACGAGAGCGATCGGAGCGACGATCGAGATGAGCCGCGCCCGCTGATAAGCCCTGTTCGACCCCTTCGCCGCGAGCGACACCAGCCAGTACACGATCACGGCGCTGACCGGCACCAGCGCGGAGCGAGTCCACATGAAACTGGTCGCCGTCCCGTCGGCGACTGCTAGCGCGACGATCGTGCCGAAGACGGCGACGCCCATCGTTCCGTAGGCCACGACCAGCCCCTTCACCAAGCCGAACGGACGCTGGACGACCGGGCGTTCGATGGTCTGCATTGCTGTTCTCCCTTGTGGTTTCCCGTTGTGCCAGCAACGCTAGGAAGCCGCGGCCCGGCCCGGTATGGGTCTGGGCGCACAAGGGGGTGGGTCTGGACCCACTCCTGTCCCGCAGCGGCGGGAATCCGGCGTTTCGTGGTGCACAGTGGACCGCGAAGCCGGATGGACAAGGGGAAGAAACGATGCGACAGCTACGGTCCTGGGTGCGCGACTGCGGCGTGGGATTCGTCCGCGCTGCCCAAGCGGCGGGCGTGGCCCTGCTGATCCCGGCGGTCTGGGCGGCGGCGGTCGGCCTGTGGCAGTGGTGGGGCGGCAACCCGTGGTCGTGGATCGCGCCGTTCGTCTGGGCGGTGATCGGGACGCTGCTGCTGGCGCGGCCGGTGTGCCAGATGACGCGGGTCCTGGTCGCGAACTGGACCGGCGTCGTGCTCCCGCCCGGATACCGCGAGATGCCGCCGGTCACCCAGCTGTCGACCGGATACTGGTGGAACGGCCACTCCTACTCGCGCACCCGCGAAGAAGCCCGGCGCGAGCAGCGGCTGAAGGCCTGGCGCCACGACCCGGCGACCTGGCGGGACCTGCGGTTCGTTCTCGTCGCGCCGTTCTCGTTCGGCCTGGTCGCTCTTGTGCCGCTGCTCGGCGTCGCCGCGGCGGTCCTGACGTTGGTGAATCTCCCGGACGGCTACCTGGCCGGTCTGCTGGTGACGATCGCGACCGCGCCGTACGCCTGGCGAAGCGTCATCCCGGTAGCCACGCGGTTCCTGGGCGCGTCCGCCACGATGGCGCTCGCCGAACGGGTCGACACCCTGACCGCGTTGCGCGCGGACACGACCATCGCGCAAGCCGCGGAAATCCGCCGCATCGAACGGGATCTGCACGACGGCGCGCAAGCCCGGCTGGTCGCGCTCGGCCTCGCGCTGGCGACGGCGGAGAAGCTGATGGAGACGAATCCCGAGCAGGCCAAGGAATTGCTGCGCGACGCCCGGGCCGGTGCCGCCACCTCGCTCACCGAATTACGCGAGCTGGTCCGCGGCATCAGCCCGCCCGTGCTGAACGAACGCGGCCTTGCCGACGCTGTCCGCGCGATGGCGATGGACCTGCCGGTGGACGTAGCCGTCGAAACCGATCTGCCGCAGCCGCTCGATCCGCCGATCGAATCCGCGCTGTACTTCGGGATCGCCGAACTGCTCGCCAACGCAGTGAAGCACGCCCACGCGTCGCATGTGCAGGTTTCCCTTGTGCAGGAAGGGAATCGGCTGTGCGCCGAGGTCAAGGACGACGGCCGAGGCGGTGCCGAAATCCGTCCGGACGGCGGGCTCGCCGGACTGCGCCGTCGTCTCGCGGTCTTCGACGGCACTCTAGAAATCACCAGCCCGGCAGGCGGGCCGACGCGAGCGTGGATGATGGTGCCATGCGCATCGTCGTAGCCGAAGACCTCTACCTGCTGCGGGACGGGCTCGTCCGGCTCCTGCAGGCCTACGGCCACGAGGTGGTGGCGACCGCGACGACCGGTCCGGAAACCGTCGCCGTACTGCGGGAACACCGGCCGGACGTCGCTGTGGTCGATGTCCGGATGCCGCCGACGCAAACCGACGAGGGCCTGCGCGCGGTGCTCGCCGCCCGGCGCGAGACGCCCGGACTTCCGGTGCTGATCCTGTCGCAGCACGTCGAACAGCTCTACGCCCGCGAACTCCTGACCGACGGGGCCAGCGGGGTCGGATACCTGTTGAAGGACAGCGTTTTCGAGGCCGAGCAGTTCATCGACGCCCTCGAACGCGTCGCGGCCGGCGGCACGGCGATGGACCCGGCGGTGATCTCGAAACTGCTCACGAGCGGGTCGCCGGATCAGCGCCTCGGCTCGCTGACCGAGCGCGAGCGTTCGGTGCTGGAACTGATGGCGGAAGGCCTGTCCAACGCGGAGATCGCCCGGCGGCTGTTCCTGAGCGAAAGCGCGATCAGCAAGTACACGACGTCGCTGTTCGGCAAGCTCGGCATCACCGACGACGACACCGGGAACCGGCGTGTGCTGGCGGTGCTGACTTACCTGAACTCGTGAGCGCCCGAGCCTATTGGCACCCGGACGCTCACGAGCAGGTCAGTTGATCAAATTGCCGAAGCGCCGCAACGTTTCCTCCGCGCCCAGCGCCTGCGTGATCGAGTGCAGGTCCGGGCTGCGGGTCGACCCGGTGATCGCGATCCGGATGATCTGCGACGCCTCGCGGATCGAACCCGGGTAGGCGTCCGGGTCCTTCTTGTATTCCTTGGCGTTCTTGGCGAACCCGTGCTTCGCCGCGACCTCGCGGATCTGCTGGAACCACTCCTGGCCGTCGTCGAGCTGCTGATAGGCCGACACGAAGTCCGACGCCACCGCGCGCACGACGTCCGCCGGAACGCCGAGCGCCGCGATCCGCTCGTCGTCGGGACCGGTCGCCGCCTGGTGCAGCTGCGGGAAGAAGAACCCGTAGACGGCACGGAACTCGCTCCACTTCTTCAAGTCCTTGCGCGGGTTCTCGACGCCTTCGCGCTCCACCGCCAGCGCACGCAGCGCCAGCTCTCGCGAGGACTCCAGCACCGCCTTCAGCTCCGGGTCGAACCGATCGGCCCACTCCAGCACCGACGCGAGAATCTCCTCGCCGGACAGCGTCGCGACGTAGTCCGCGGCGAGGTCGTCCAGCTTCACCAGGTCCACGAGCGGACCGGCGACGCCGCATTCGTCCAGGTTGATCGGCGCGTCCAGCGCTTCGGCCAGCGGCATCTCGGCAAGCCGCCCGTTCGCCAGGCCGCGCAGGTAGTACAGCACCGCCGGGACCGGGTAGCCCGCTTCGAGGTAGAAGTCGACGGAGGCTTCCGGGTCCTTGCGCTTGGACAGCTTCCGCTTGCTGCCGCCCTCCTGCTTCATCAGCGGCGCGATGTGCGCGTACTGGATCGGCTCGAAGCCGAGCGCCTCGAACAGCTGCTGGTGCGTCGGCACCGACGAGATCCACTCGTCGCCGCGGATCACGAGGTTCACGCGCATCAGGTGGTCGTCGACAGCGTGCGCGAAGTGGTAGGTCGGCAGCCGCGGGCTCTGGTCGGAGCTCTTGAGGATGACCACGTCGTTGCGGTTGGCCTCGGCCTCGATGGTGCCGCGGATCGCGTCGGTGAAGCGCACGCGCTGCCCGGTGTCGTCGGGCGCGCGGAAGCGGACCACCCACGGCTCGCCCGCGTCGAGCTTCGCCTGTACGTCGGCCGGGTCGGCGTCGCGCCAGATCGCCCACGACCCGTAGTAGCCCGTCGGGAGCTTCGTCGCCTGCTGCCGTGCGGTGATGGACGCCAGTTCGTCCTTCGTCGCGAAGTCGATGTACGCGCGGCCTTCGCGCAGCAGGTGCCGTACGTAGGTGAGGTAGATCTGCTCGCGCTCAGACTGCCGGTACGGGCCGTACTCGCCGCCGCGCACCGCGTCCTCGTCGGCCTGCAGCCCGAAGTACGCGAAGCCGCGTTCGAACTGCTCCAGCGCGCCTTCGACCTCGCGCGACTGGTCGGTGTCCTCGACGCGCACCAGGTAGCGGCCCTCGGAGCGGCGCGCGACGTCCTGGTCGATCGTCGCGACGTAGATGCCGCCGATGTGCACGAACCCGGTCGGTGACGGGCCGAACCGGGTCACCTTCGCACCGTCGGGCAGCTGCCGGGCCGGATAGCGCTGTTCCCAGTGCTCAGGCTCGGGCAGATCCGCGGGGAACAAGGCGTCGATGACCGCACGGTCCAGCATCGGAGGTCGGGTCTCCCAGGTCGTTCGGGTGTTTTCGCTAGTGCTTCGAGTATCGCCGACCGCCGTCTCCGCCGGTCGCTCAGGTCCCCGGGTTGTCGTTACGGTTGCGAACCGACCGTTTCCGATATATCGTGAACGTGTCGCAACAGTTCGAGAAAGGAAAACCGACACCATGAACCGACGACGACACCCTTTCCCCGGCGGACGCTCCTTCCCCGGCGGACATCACGAACACGGAGAGCACGACCAGCACGGACGGTCCTCGTTCGGACCGTGGGGCCGGGAATTCGGAGAGTTCGCCTTCGGGCCCGGCGGTCGCGGACGACGCGGCCACGGTCCGGGCGGACGCCGGGGCTCCCGGCGCGGCCGGCGCGGCGACGTGCGGGCGGCGATCCTCGTCCTGCTCGCGGAGCAGCCGCGGCACGGGTACGAGATCATCCGCGAGATCGGCGAGCGCAGCGGCGGGCTCTGGAAGCCCAGCCCCGGCTCGATCTACCCGACCCTGCAGATGCTGGCCGACGAGGGCCTGGTGGTGAGCCGCGACGAGAGCGGAAAGAAGCTCTTCGAACTCACTGAAGAGGGCCGCAGCACCGCCGAGCAGCAGACTGGCACCCCGCCGTGGGAGCACTTCACCGACGACGTCGAACCGGTCGAGCACGACCTGCGCAAGGCAGGCGCGACGCTGGCCGCGGCGGTCGTGCAGGTGATGCGAGCCGGCAGCGAAAACCAGCAGGCCCGCGCGGTGGACGTGCTCAACGAAGCCCGCCGGTCGATCTACTCGATCCTCGGCGAGGTCGAGGATTCGGATGACGCGGCCGAATCCGGAGAGGCAGCCGAGTGACCGGGCAGGACGAGGCCGGCGGGTTTGACGCGGCAATGCACGCGATAACCCACCGGCAGCGTCACTTCGCCCGGCCCCGGGTTCAGCCGGCGCGTATCGGCGATCGCCCGCTGCGCGACCTTCGCGCTGAACTCGATCTTCAACACTGATTCCGCCGCGGCGAAGTCCGCGAAGCGCCAACGCGTGCGTACGCGCCGACAGTTGAAGCCGTGCGCGGCGAAGAAGCGTTCCACCGCAGGCGGGTCGTAGTGCGGCAAATCCGCCCGCATCCACCCGCCGTACGGCTCACTGGTCACGTCGAGGTCGACGATCACGATCGATCCTCCGGGCCGCAGCACCCGTTCCGCTTCGCGCAATCCGGGTTCGCACCCGGGACCGAAGAAGTACGCGGTCCGCGCGTGCACGACGTCCACGCTGGCGTCGTCCACCGGCAACTGCTGCGCGCGTCCCACGCGAACCCGCACGTTCTCCAGATCCCGCACCCGTCGTTCCGCGTCCCGCGCGAGCGGCGGGTGCGGTTCGATTCCGAGCACCGAACGCGCGTCCGCGGCGAAGAACGGCAAGTGGTATCCGTCACCACAGCCGAGATCGAGAACGTCGCGACCGATCCAGTCGCACTCTTCGCGCAGTACGCGCCAGATCTCCCCGTCCGCGTCCTGCGCCCGGTTCTCCACCTCGTAAACGGGCTGGTAGTACCAAATGTTCGGGCTGGGAACGACTTCTTCGGACGCCGCCGGACCGCGGAAGAACCAGCGCACGGCACTCCTCTCCGATCCAGGCGCCGGCAGGCGCGGCGGCTTTCCCGTTCAGAGCGTAGAACCCCGCCCGTCCGAATACACTTCATCCCTCATCGGGGAGGAGACCGCAATGTCGATCGGCTGGCCAGGCGCCCGCACGATCCCGGCAGGGTTGCCCTGCTGGGTCGAGGTGGCGTGTGACGACGAAGCTCGGACCCAAGACTTCTACTCCCGCCTTTTCGGCTGGGAGTACGAAACCCGGCGCGATCCCGCGGCGCCGACCGGCCGGTACTCCATCGCCTCGTGCGACGGGGTTCCCGCCGGTGGTCTGTACCAAGCCGGAGCCCGCAGCGCACCCGGCTGGACGCTGCAGCTCGCGGTGCCGCACACGGCGAGCGCGGCCGAATGGGTGGAACACCTCGGCGGCCAGGTGACCCTCGGGCCGATCGCGATTCCCGACCGCGGCAGCATCGTGCACGCGATCGACGCGTGCGGCGCGCCGGTGGTGTTCTGGGAAGCCCCGCCGGACTGGCAGTTCGCCGGCGGCGTGCCCAACGCGTTCAGCGGCGCGGACCTGAACACACACGACGGCGTAGCCGCGGATCACTTCTACACCAAGCTTTTCAACTACTCGAGCCGTCAGGTCGGCGACGGTGAAAGCGTTGACTATGCCGAATATTCCATTGAGCACACGGCGGTGCTGTACCGCTACGTGATGGGTCCCGAGTACCGCCGGGACACTCCCCCGCACTGGCTCGTGTACTTCGAGGTCGATCCCGCGCGAGGAACGGACGCGGCGGCGGGCGAGGCGCTGATGCTGGGCGGCTCGGTGGTGCTCGAGCCGTACGACACCCCGTTCGGCCGCACCTCGATCCTCGCCGATCCGGACGGCGCGGTGTTCGCGGTGATCGACCACTCGCGAGTGCTGGAAGACGTGGGCCGCGCCGAAGTCGACGACCCCTACGACGACTGAGGGATTCAGGCAGGCACGAAGGCCGACAGCAGCAGCCACGACACGACGGCCGAGGGCAGCAGCGAGTCGAGGCGGTCCATGATGCCGCCGTGGCCGGGCAGCAGCGTGCCCATGTCCTTGATGCCGAGGTCGCGTTTGATGAGCGATTCGACGAGGTCGCCGAGCGTCGCGGTGAGCACGATGGCCGCGCCGAAGATGACGCCCTGCCAGGCGTGGCCGTCCAGCATGAGGCTGAGCGTGAGCGCGCCCGCGACGATGCCCGCGATCATCGAACCGGCGAAGCCCTCCCAGGACTTCTTCGGGCTGATCGTGGGCGCCATCGGATGCTTGCCGCCGAGCACGCCGGCGATGTAGCCGCCGGTGTCGGAAGCGACCACGGCGATCAGGAACGTGAGCACGCGCCCGACACCGTCGTGCGGCGGCACGAGCATGGCCGCGAACGCGCCGAACAACGGCAGGTACGCGGCAGCGAAAACAGAAGCGCTGACGTCGCGCACGTAGCCCTTCGCGCCGCCGGGCAATCGCCACAGCAGACAGGCGAGGACGGTGAGCACGAACGCGGTGAGCGCGCCTTCCCGGCCGAACGGCCAGGCCAGCCAGATCATCGCCTGCCCGCCGGCGAGCACCGGGATCAGCGCGACCTTGGTGTCCGCGACCCGGCGCAGCACGCCGGAGAACTCGAACGTGCCGACCGCGATCGCGGCGGCGATGATCCCGATGAAGAGGAACCGGACGGTGAGCAGGGAAACGATGATCGCGGCCCCGAGCAGCAGCCCGACGCCGATCGCCGCGGGAAGGTTGCGACCCGCCCGGGACGCCTTCTTCTCCGGCTCGGTTTTCGCGCTGTTCTCCGGGTTGTCTCCGGCCTCGGGCCCGCCGGTCGCTGGCTCGCCCTTCGCCGACTCGCGCTTGGACGCAGCTTTCGCGCCCTCCGACAGCCCGCCTCGAGCACCCTTCGCCGACTCATCCTTGGACGCAGCTTTCGCGCCCTTCGCCAGCCCGCCCGCGGGAACGCCTTTCGCGCCCTTCGCCGACTCGGCCCCGGCTTCCGCCTGTTTCCCCGGCACAGCACCGGATTCCGCGCGCGCAGCCGCCGCGGAGTCCGTTTTCCGCTGCACAGCAGGGTTTTCCGGAGCCGGTTCCAGCCGCGACACCGGGTCCGGCTCGGCGGCCGGGTCCGGTGGCGGGATGTCGCTCACCCGCTCGTCGCGTTCCTCGCTCACCTGGCTCATCAGACCTCGAGCAGCTCGGCTTCCTTGTGTTTCACCAGCTCGTCGACCTGGTGCACGTAGGTGTCGGTGAGGTTCTGCAGCTCCTTCTCGGCGCGCGCGACCTCGTCCTCGCCCGCTTCGCCGTCCTTGGCGATGCGGTCGAGTTCTTCCTTGGCCTTGCGGCGGACGCTGCGGATCGAGACGCGGGCGTCCTCGCCCTTGCCCTTCGCGACCTTCACCATCTCCTTGCGCCGCTCCTCGGTGAGCTGCGGGATGACGATGCGGATGACGTTGCCGTCGTTGCTCGGGTTGACGCCGAGGTCGGACTCGCGGATCGCCTTCTCGATGGCGGCGAGCTGCGTCTGGTCGTAGGGCTTGATCAGCGCCATCCGGGCTTCCGGCACGTTGACGCTCGCCAGCTGGTTCAGCGGGGTCGGCGCACCGTAGTACTCGACGACGATGCGGGAGAACATCGACGGGTTGGCCCGCCCGGTGCGCACCGACGTGAGGTCTTCCTTCGCGACGGACACCGCTTTTTCCATCTTCTCCTCGGCGTCGAGGAGGGTCTCGTCGATCACGGCTACTCCCGGTGTTGTGTTGTCGGACCTGAGCTTGATCCCAGCAGGTCTAGGCGGATGCCTCGTCGGCGGGGGTGGAGACCAGCGTGCCGATCCTCTCACCGCCCACCGCACGGGCGATGTTGCCCTCGGTGAGCAGGTTGAACACGATGATCGGCATCTTGTTGTCCATGCACAGGCTGAACGCGGTGGCGTCGGCGACCTTGAGGCCGCGCTCGAGCACCTCCCGGTGGCTGATGTCGGTGAACATCTTCGCGTCCGGGTCGGTCTTCGGGTCCGCGGTGTAAACGCCGTCCACGGCCTTGGCCATCAGCACGGCCTCGCAGCCGAGTTCGAGCGCGCGCTGCGCGGCGGCGGTGTCGGTGGAGAAGTACGGCATCCCGACGCCGGCGCCGAAGATCACGACGCGGCCCTTCTCCAGGTGCCGTTCCGCGCGGCGCGGGATGTAGGGCTCGGCGACCTGGCCCATCGTGATCGCGGTCTGCACGCGCGTGGGAAGGCCTTCCTTTTCGAGGAAGTCCTGCAGCGCGAGGCAGTTCATCACAGTGCCGAGCATCGCCATGTAATCGGCGCGGTCGCGGTCCATGCCGCGCTGGGACAGCTCCGCGCCGCGGAAATAGTTGCCGCCGCCGATCACCACCGCGATCTGCACCCCGGTGCGCGCGACGTCGGCGATCTGCTGGGCGACGGAGTGCACGACGTCGGGGTCGACGCCCACCGCGCCGCCGCCGAACATCTCGCCGCCCAGTTTCAGCAGCACCCGGCGGTACCCGCCCTCGACCCGGTCCTCACCCATGTCTGTCGCCTCCTGCCCCTCGGTAGACCCGACTGTGCCCCGTCCCCGATGCGCGGAGACGGGGCACAGTGCCAGAACCTAGTCCCAGTGCCTCGCTCAGGCCTGGCCGACCTCGAACCGGGCGAACCGGGTCAGGGTCACGCCCGCCTCGTCGAGCAGGGCCTTGACGGTCTTCTTGTTGTCCTTGACCGACGGCTGCTCCAGCAGCACGTTGTCCTTGTAGTACGCGTTGACCTTGCCCTCGATGATCTTCGGCAGCGCCTGCTCGGGCTTGCCTTCCTCGCGGGCGGTCTGCTCGGCGATGCGGCGCTCGTTCTCGATGATGTCGGCCGGCACCTCCTCGCGGGTCAGGTACTTCGCGCGCAGCGCGGCGACCTGCATCGCGGCGCCGCGGGCGGCGTCGACGTCGTCGCCGGTGAACTCGACCAGCACGCCGACGGCCGGCGGAAGGTCGGAACCGCGGCGGTGCAGGTAGATCGCGGTCTGGCCCTCGAACGACACCACGCGGCGCAGCTCGAGCTTCTCGCCGATGCGGGCCGACAGCTCCTGCACGGCCTCGTTGACCGGCTTGCCGCCGAGGTCAGCGGCCTTCAGCGCCTCGACGTCGCTGGACTTCAGCGCCTTCGCGGTCTCGACGATCTTCGCCGCGAGCTGCTGGAACTCGTCGTTCTTGGCGACGAAGTCGGTCTCCGAGTCGAGCTCGATCATGACGCCGCCGTCGCCGGCGACCAGGCCCTCGGCGGTGGCGCGCTCGGCGCGCTTGCCGACGTCCTTGGCGCCCTTGATGCGCAGGAACTCGACGGCCTTCTCGAAGTCGCCGTCGTTCTCCTCGAGGGCCTTCTTGCAGTCCATCATGCCCGCGCCGGTCATCTCGCGCAGGCGCTTCACGTCAGCGGCGGTGTAGTTCGCCATCGTGTTGAATCCGTCCGTTTCAGGTACGTGTGCGGTGAGCGCCGTCCGGGCGGCCCTGCGCGGACCGCCCGGACGGGGTGGATCAGGAGTTGGCCGGAGCCTGCTCGCCGGTCGCTTCCGCGGTCTCGGTCGCGGCGGTCTCGGCGGTCTCGGTCGCGGCAGCGGCCTCGGTCGCGTCGGCAGCGGCGGTCTCCGAGCCCGCGAGGAGCTCCTTCTCCCACTCGGCCAGCGGCTCGTCCGAAGCGCCGGTCTCCGGCTTCGCGTCGGCCGAGGCGCCGTTGCGGCCGGAGCGGGCCATCAGCCCGGCAGCGGCGGCCTCGGCGACGACCTTCGTCAGCAGCGCGGCGGAACGGATCGCGTCGTCGTTGCCCGGGATCGGGTAGTCGACCTCGTCCGGGTCGCAGTTGGTGTCGAGGATCGCGACGACCGGGATGTTGAGCTTGCGAGCCTCGCCGACGGCGATGTGCTCCTTCTTGGTGTCGACGATCCACACCGCGGACGGCACCTTGGCCATGTCGCGGATGCCGCCCAGGGTCTTCTCGAGCTTGTCCTTCTCGCGGGTCAGCGTCAGGATCTCGCGCTTGGTCAGCCCGGCGAAGCCGCCGGTCTGCTCCTGGGCCTCGAGCTCCTTCAGGCGGAGAAGGCGCTTGTGGACGGTCTGGAAGTTGGTCAGCATGCCGCCGAGCCAGCGCTGGTTCACGTAGGGCATGCCCACGCGCGCGGCCTCGTTGGCGATCGCTTCCTGAGCCTGCTTCTTCGTGCCGACGAACATGATGGTGCCGCCGTGCGCGACGGTTTCCTTGATGAACTCGAACGCACGGTCGATGTACGTCAGCGTCTGCTGCAGGTCGATGATGTAGATGCCGTTGCGCTCGGTGAAGATGTAGCGCTTCATCTTCGGGTTCCACCGACGGGTCTGGTGCCCGAAGTGCACGCCGCTGTCGAGCAGCTGCTTCATGGTGACGACGGCCATTG
This sequence comes from Amycolatopsis sp. NPDC054798, assembly GCF_053611505.1. NCBI lineage: Bacteria > Bacillati > Actinomycetota > Actinomycetes > Pseudonocardiales > Pseudonocardiaceae > Amycolatopsis > Amycolatopsis sp. NPDC054798. The sequence continues at coordinate 85,734 of NZ_JBSHAM010000024.1, forward strand.
CCGGAATCACACCTTCTCTGTAGTCGCGCGCTCCCGCTGTCGGTTTTCGATCCCGCCCGCGGAGGCGCTGTTCCGGTTCGTCGCCCGCGGCCGGGAGGCCGCGGGCCCTGGTGCCGTAGCCGGTGCCCGGACCCACGGGTTCGGTAGTGCGAAACCCCAGGGACCGCCGGACACCGTGCGCCCCTCCGTCCGGGTTCCCGCCGAAGCGGCCCGTCCGGGGACGCGCGCACGTGCACGCGAAGTCAGCCCAGCGAGTGGACTGCGGGATTGATTCTACCCCCTGCCACCAGGCCCGCCCGTGCGGGCAGCCTTCGCCCGGCCCGGGGTTGTCCACAACTGTGCCCGCCTGTGGACAACTGGCTCTGAGCAGCCTGTTCCGACCGGCCGATGACCGACGATGAGGACATGACCACGACACGATCCTTTCCTGCCGTCCCCGCTGCCGCCGCTGCTGCTGTTCCCGCCGATTCCCTTGCCGCCGCAGCTGCCGTTCCCGCCGACAGCACGCCGTCGCCTGTTCCGCGCCCGGACAGAGAGGCAAGCAGCCAAACCGAATCCCCGTCCGACCCGTCTCCGGAAACGCCTCACCCGGTAGTCCTGGCAACCACCGCCCTGCTCGTCCAGCACCCGCTGGCAGCAACGACGCTGCTGAGCCCAGACGACACACTCCCTGCCCTGCCGCACCCCGCAGCCCTCCCCCGGAGCGGCCGCCACCGCCGAGTGCCCGCCAGACCGTCCAGAATCCGCCTCGCACTCCACCGCTCCTGGACCCGCGCGAGTACCGCGACCAGGTACGTCCTCTTCGTTTCCCGCAGGCTCCTCCACCCACCCCTCCCCAGAACAGCGACGACCTTCCCGCCAAGGATCCGAATCTCGCTCCCGTGCGATTTCAGCTGGGGCCACCCGCCGCTGCGCCTAGCCGGCCCCGGCGGCGAACTCTCGTCCCCGCTGTCCGGCCCCGATGCCCGCCGAAACGCCACCCGAACGTGGCTGCTTCTGGCGATAGCCCTGGTTCTGGCGGCAGGCCCAGCAGCGCTCTTCACGTCCCGGGCCAACGCCGCCTCCCTCCAACCCGCCCCCGAAGAACCCGGCCGCCTGACCTGGCCCCTGACGCCTCGCCCGCACGTCACCCGCACCTTCGAACCACCCGCGACCCCGTTCGGTCCAGGTCACCGAGGCGTCGACCTGGAAGCCGCCGACGGACAACAAGTACTGGCCGCAGACAAGGGCGTCGTGGTCTTCGCCGGTCAGGTAGCGGGCCAGGGAGTAGTCGCACTGGACCACGACGGCGGCCTCCACACGACCTACCTCCCCATCACCCCGACAGTCGCCCCCGGAGACCAGATCTACCGCGGCCAGCCCCTGGGAACCGCGACGCCGGGCCACCCAGGTGGTCCGACAGCCACGTGCCTGCACTGGGGAGCCCGCCGCGGCACGGAATACATCGACCCGCTCGCCTTGGTCGGAACCCCGAGCCGGGTCCGGCTCAAGCCGTGGGCAGAAGGGCCGTGACGCTGCCTGATCCGATGCCCACCGGTTGGGTTTGCGCGGAAATCAGCCACAGAAACGAGGTGATTGAACGAGGTAATCGCGGTAACGACGCGGGATGAACATCTGGCCTGCGGCAGCACCCACCGCGCGCCCCGCCGCGGCCCTGTCCCCGGGTGCCCTGGCCCGACCCCGACCCCGAGCCACAGCCCGAAAGACCGCCCGGCAACCAAGACCGTTTGCAGCTAGGGCAATCCAGCCCGACTCAAAGGAGGTCGCGAACCCAGCCACCATCGCCAGCCAGCCAAGCCGCCCGGCCCGCAAGGGTGCGCCAGAAGCAGCCCCAGCTGCCAGCCAACAGCCAGACCACTATCTCCGCCCGGCGCAGCTCACCCCGCGGAGCTTGCCCGGCGGAGCCTGTCAAAGCGGAAGCGACCCAGCGGAAGCTGTCCGGCAGGGGCGGCTCGGCGGAGGCGGCTCGGCAGAAACAGCCCAGCAGAGACGGCCCGGCGAAGGCCGCCCGGCAACCAAGCCATCATCACGCAGCAGTCCTCAGCCAGGGCGAGGCCGCGGGCAGTCCTCGGTCAAGACGAGGCCGCGCGGGCAAGTCCGCAGCGAGGGTCAGCCGCTGGGTTGCTCCATCAGCTTCGCGCGCAACCGCATCACCGCTCGGGTGTGCAGCTGGCTCACCCGCGACTCCGTGACGCCGAGGACTTTGCCGATTTCCGCCAGCGTCAGGCTTTCGAAGTAGTAAAGGCTGACGACGATCTTGTCCCGGTCGGTGAGCTGCGCGATGGCTTCGGCGAGCTGGCGGCGGTTGTCCTGGTCCACCAGGACGGCCACCGGGTCGACCGCGCCGTCGTCGGGGAGGGTGTCGACCAGCGAGCCGGCGTCTTTGCCCGCGGCGACAAGATCTTCCAGCGCTACCACGCTGGTCAGGCGGAGCTGGCCGTAGAAGTCGCGCAGGTCGTCGAGGCTGATGCCCATCTCGCCGGCGAGTTCGGCGTCGGTTGGGGTCCGGTGCAGGCGGGCGCCGAGGCGTTCCAGGGCGCGGGCCGTTTCCTTCGCCTTGCTGCGCACCGCGCGCGGGACCCAGTCCTGGGAGCGCAGGTCGTCCAGGATGGCGCCGCGGATGCGTTGCATCGCATACGTCTCGAAGCGCAGGCCGCGTTCCGGGTCGAACTTCTCGATCGCGTCGACCAGCCCGAATATGCCTGACTGCACGAGGTCGCCGACGTCTACGTGCGTCGGCAGACCGGTGCCGACCCGGCCCGCGACGTACTTCACCAGCGGTGCGTAGTGCAGCACCAGCCGGTCGCGCGAGGTCTGGTCCGGTTTGTCGGCGAACTGCTGCCACAGCGCCTGAATCCCCGCGTCGACGTCCTGACCAGGACGACCGTCCCCATTGACGGCGTCCTGCACGCCGGGGCGCTCCGCCCCGGCTTCCGTGACCTGCGACGTGGAAGTCATTGCACGGTCGTTCTCGGCGTGCTGCTCAGTGTTGTCTCCGTGCTCGTGCGGATGCGCGTGCGCCGGCGGTTCGGCCCTGCCGTCCCCGGCCGAGCCGCCGCCGGCCTCTTCAGGCCCGCGGGTGTGCTCGGTCATGGATCGCCTTCAGCCGATCGACGGTCACATGAGTGTAGAGCTGGGTCGTGGCCAGCGTAGCGTGACCAAGCAGTTCCTGAACGCTCCTGAGATCGGCACCTCCTTCGAGCAGATGCGTCGCGGCGGAATGCCTTAGCCCGTGCGGCCCCATGTCCGTTGCGCCCGGCACCGCGGCCACCGCTTCGTGCACCACCCGGCGCGCCGCGCGCGGGTCCAGACGCTTGCCGCGCACGCCGAGGAAAAGCGCCGCCGGCGGCGTTTCCCCAGCCAGAGCGGGTCGTCCGTCCTCCAGCCACGCGGTCAGCGCCTCGGCCGCCGGGACGCCGAACGGAACTGTCCGCTCTTTGTCCCCCTTGCCCACCACCGAAACCACGCGGCGGGAAAAGTCCACGCTGCCGACATCCAGACCGCACAACTCCGACACCCGAATGCCGGTTGCATACAGCAATTCGACCAACGCGCGATCACGCAGAGCGACCGGATCCCGTTCGGCTGCCCCTTTCGCGGAGGCGTCCATGAGCGCGTCAGCCTGGTCCGCGCGGAGCACGCCGGGCAGGGTCCGGTGGGTGCGCGGCGCGGCCAGCCGGCCGCCCGGGTCCGATTTCAGCAAACCGGTGCGGTGCGCCCAAGCGGTGAACGTGCGCGCGGCCGCGGCGCGGCGCGCGAGGGTGGTGCGCCCGGCGCCGTCCGAGCGCTGCCCCGCGAGCCACGCGCGCAGCTGCGTGACGTCCAAGTCCTCAAAGCGCCGCGCGGGACGGTCGCCCTCCCCCACGGTCAGGAACGCCAACAGCGAAACGACGTCGCCGACGTACGCGCGCACGGTGTGCGGCGACAGCCCACGCTCCAGCGACAGATGCCGTTCGTAACCGGCCACCACCGACTCGACGGACTCCGGCAATTCGGCGCGGAGAGCACGAAGATCGGGTCGTGGCGGGCGTTTCCGGTGTCCACCGGGACGCGGAACCGCGTCCTTGCGTGCACTCGCTGACGGCATGGCGATTACGCTGCGCGAACCATCGCCATTGGTCAAGCATCGCCACGCCCATCATCGGTTGGCCGTTCGGACGATCTGCCGCCAGCCAGTCTCGCCGCGCACCGCGAAGCCGTCGATTTCCAGTGCCGGCAACAAGGCCCTGACTCGGGAAACAGGCACTCCAGCGCTTTCCGCGACCTCTTCCGGAGCCCGCCCCGCTCGCGGAAGCAGCGCGTCGTAAACCCGCGACGCCTCCGGACCGAGATTGTCCGTGGGCCGCCGGCTCGGCTCGGCCACAGGAGCCGCGGTGCCGAATCGGCCCACGGTTTCGAGCACTTCGTCGACGGAGGTGACCAAGGTGGCCTTGCAGTCCCGGATCAGCGCGTGGCAACCGGCTGAACTGCCCGAATGCACCGATCCAGGCAACGCCATCACGACTTTTCCGAGCGCGCCCGCGATGGTGGCGGTGTTGCGCGCACCGCTGCGGATTCCGGCTTCCACAACGACTGTGCCGTCGGTGAGACCTGCGATAAGGCGGTTGCGCACCAGAAATCGATGGCGCGCGGGCGGGGTTTTCGGCGCGTACTCGCTGACAAGCGCACCGCCCTCGGAGACGATGCGGTTCAACAAGTCAATGTTCCCTGCGGGATAGGCATAGTCAACCGCGCATCCCAACAGAGCGACCGTGACCCCGCCACCGCTGAGCGCGCCGCGATGGGCAGCGGCATCGATCCCTAGGGCGGCACCGGAGAAGACCGGTATTTGGCGAGTTGCCAAGGCGTGGCTGATCTCTAGGGCGTTGTGCACGCCGTAGTCCGTGGCCAGCCGGGCACCGACGACCGCCACCGCGCGGTCGGCGGCTTCGGCGAGACTCGCGTTGCCGCGCACCCATAGCCCGAGCGGCGCGGCCACATGTTTCACTCCGTTTCCTGTTGCCACGGCTAGCGACAGCAACGGCCACGCTGGCCATTCGTGGTCTTCGGGAACCACGAGCCGAGCGCCGGCTTTTGCGGCCGCCTCAAGGTCTTGTTCCGCGATCGTGGATTCCCGCCGCGCGGCCGTTTCGCGGAGGACCTGCTCGGGACAATCCCCCGCCTGGACCCGCTCGGCCGCCGCGACCGGGCCGTGTTCGCCGACGAACTCCAGCAGATGCGGTGCCGGTGGTTCGGCGACGCCGAGCAGATAAGCGCGGGCGAGCCGTTCGGATTCAGTCGCCGCGGTCTGGTCCTCGACAGCGATGCTCATGCCGCACCTCTTCGGCCGCCGGGATTCTCGGAGCGGACAACGGCGAGATGGCGGTGCAACGCCAAACGTTCGCGGACCCGGACCGGGTCGTGTTCGGGGCGGACTTCCCGGCGCCGGACTGGGTGCAGATGCCGGACGATCTTGTGCTGCGGCGTCTTCGGCCTGCGGTGCCGGGTGCGCGGGGACGAGGACGGGACTGCTCGGTTGGCCATGGTGCTTTCCTTTCGTTGAGGTTCCGGACGGGCGGGGTTGCCTGTCCGGGGTTGAGAAATCTGGGCGGGGCTTCGATGGCGAAGACCGCTTGGTGCGGCTCAGGCGACGGGTGCCAGCCGGGGCGGGGCCTCCAGCACGGGCTGGGGCGAACGGGAGTGGCCTGGGTCGGGTTGCGTTGGGTTCGGGCGGCTACTGGAGTCGCGACTTGTCGTTGAGCTTGGGCGGTTGCCGAGGGCATGCCTTGTCGTCGGGTTCGAGCGACCCACCGGGGCCGGGGTTGTCGTTGGCTTGGGCGACCATCGGGGTCGGGGCTTGTCGATGAACTCGGGCGACCGCCGAAGACTGGACTTGTTCATTGGGCTCGGGGCGACCCACCGGGGCCGGGGTCGTCGTTGGGCTCGGGTGCCCCACCAAGGGCGGGGCTTGTCGTCAGGCTGGGCTAGCGACCCACCAGGGTCGGGACTCGTTCATTGGGCTCGGGCGGCCCACCGGGGCCGAGACTTGCCGTTGGGTTCGGCAGGCGGGAGACGCCGGGCGGGTTAGCCGGTTTTGCGTTCTCGGAAGTCGAGCGCGGCGGTCACGTGGTCGGTGTCGGGGCGGGGCAGGGCGGCTAGGTCGGCCAGGGTCCAGGCGATGCGCAAGCAGCGGTCGGCTCCTCGTGCGGTCAGGAGGCCTCGGTCCAGGGCGCGGTCGAGCACTGCGGTGGCGGGCGGCGGCAGTGCGAAGTCTCGGCGCAGGACTGGGCCTGGCACCTCGGTATTGGACTGCCAGCCGTGTTGGTGCCAGCGGTGTTTCGCGCGCTCTCGGGCGGCCAGGACTCTCGCTCGGACGGCCGACGACGGTTCGGGGGCAGTCGATTGGTGCGCGGAGATCGCGGTGAGAGGGCGTAAGCGGACTCGGAGGTCTACGCGGTCCAGGAGCGGGCCGGAGAGTCTCGACAGGTAGCGGCGGCGGGTGGTGACGGAGCAGGTGCAGTCGGTTTCTCGGGGTGGGGCGCAGGGGCAGGGGTTCGTGGCGAGGACCAACTGGAACTGGGCGGGATAGCGGACGACGCCTTTGGCTCGGGCGATGCGGACTTCGCCTTCCTCCAAAACAGTGCGGAGCGAGTCGAGGCGCTGGTTGCCGAATTCGCAGGCTTCGTCCAGGAAAAGCACTCCTCGGTGGGCTCGGCTGATGGCGCCGGGGGCGGCCAGGCCGGTGCCGCCGCCGATGAGGGCTGGTGGGCTGATCGAATGGTGGGGGGCGACGAAGGGCGGGACTGTGACCAGGGGCGACGACTTCGAGAGGGAGCCGTCTACGGAGTGGATGGCGGTTACTTCCAGGGATTCGTCTGGAGACAGGTCCGGCAGCAGGCCGGGGAGGCGCCGGGCGAGCATGCTCTTGCCGACTCCGGGCGGGCCGGTGAGCAGGAGGTGGTGGCCGCCCGCGGCGGCTACTTCCAGGGCCCAGCGGGCTTCTGGTTGGCCTACTACGTCGGACAGGTCGGGGACGGGTTCGGGGGCGGCGGGAGCAGGCGGGGCTGGTGGTTCTAGGTCGCCCTCGTCTTTTAGCCAGGCGATGAGTTCGGCTAGGCGGGTGACGCCGGAGACTTCCAGGCCATCGACCAAGGCGGCTTCCACTAGGGAATCGGTGGGGACTACGGCGCGTTCGTGGCCAGCCGCTTTGGCGGCCAGCAGGCCGGGGAGGACGCCGCGTACTGGGCGGATTCGGCCGTCCAGGGCCAGTTCTCCCAGCAGGATGGTGTGCAGGAGTTTCCGGGCCGGGACGGCGCCGATGGCGGCCAGGACCGCGGCGGCGATGCCCAGGTCGTAGCCCGAACCCATTTTGGGCAGGTTGGCGGGCGACAGGGCCAGCGTGATTTTGCCGTCCGGCCAGGATTGGCCGGAGTTGCGGACCGCGGAGCGGACTCGGTCTTTCGCCTCGCGGAGACCGGCGTCGGGCAGGCCGACCAGGGTGACCCGGCTCAGGCCGCCTCCTAGGTCGGCTTCGATTTCCACTACTCGGCCTTCGATGCCGAGCAACGCTACGGACCAGGTTTTGGCGTGGGGCATCAGAAAGCTCCCACCAGGTGCCGCACGACCGGCTCCTCGCCATCCGGCGCGTAGACGGTCACGACGTCGTAGCGGACGCGACACCAGCCGACCCGATGCTCCTTGAGCCAGCGCATGGCTGCCCGGTGGACGCGGTCGATCTTTTCCGGGGTGACCGACTCGGCCGGGGTGCCGTATTCGGTGCTGGAGCGGGTTTTGACCTCGCAGAAAACCACCCGGTCGCCTTCGGACAAGACCAGGTCCAGTTCGCCTTCGCGGCAATGCCAGTTCCGGCTGAGCAGGACCATGCCGGCGGCCTGCAGATGCCGGGCGGCGAGGTCTTCGCCCCAGCGGCCGAACGTCCGGCGCCAGTGCGCGCCGGGGTGCTGGCCCTCGTTCATGGTGTCCCCCTCGGACAGCGAGAGCACCGCCGATCACGGTGCGTGTGCTTTCACGATCGCAACGTGATCGGATCCTGCGCCAGGGGGATTTCAGCCGCCTGTGGATAAGCCGGGGGTTGTGGATCGCTGCTGGTCCGGAGCGGGAGGGAGCCGCGGAATTGTCAGGGCGGCGTGCAGAGACGACGAAGGCCACCCGGGCAGGTGCCGGGTGGCCTCGTGGCGAAAAGCGGAGCTGGTCAGCCCGAGAACGGGCCGTCCTCCGGGAGCCGCAGATCGGGTTTGTCCAGTTCCTCGACGTTGACGTCCTTGAAGGTGATGACCCGGACGTGCTTCACGAACCGGGCGGGGCGGTACATGTCCCACACCCAGGCGTCCGACATGCGCACCTCGAAGTACACCTCGCCGCCTCCGTCGCGGACCTGGACGTCCACAGCGTTGGCCAGATAGAACCGCCGCTCGGTCTCCACCACGTACGAGAACTGGCCCACTATGTCGCGGTACTCGCGGTACAGCGAGAGCTCCATCTCGGTCTCGTACTTCTCGAGATCCTCTGCGCTCATGAAATCCGCGCCCCTCCTCGCGTTCGTCCTGCTCCGGCGGCGGAGCGTTCATTCTTACCCACCGAGCGGCCCGTGGCACGGACCGGCCCGCCCGCTTTTTCCAGGGCATTCTCCAGTGCAGCGTAGGTGAGGACTACCGGATGCGGGGCAGTGAGCCCGTGTGCGAGGGCAACGGTGGCGACATTCGTGTAGGACCAGCGGTGCACCGGGCTCGGTCCGTGCTCACTCAGCGCAGCCAGATGGTCCGAGGTGCTGTAGCCCTTGTGCACGTCGAACCCGTACGCCGGCAACTCTTCGTGCAGGCCGGCCATGATCCGGTCCCTCGTCACCTTCGCCAGCACCGACGCCGCCGCGATGCTCGCGACGCTGCGGTCTCCCTTGATCACCGCGACATTCGGCGCGGGGATGCCGGGAACCGGGAAGCCGTCGGTGAGGACGTAGCCGGGATGGGTGCGCAAGCCCGCGACGGCGCGGCGCATGCCTTCCAGGTTCATCACCCGGATGCCGAGCAGGTCCACCTGCTCGGACGGGATGACGATCACCGAGTAGTCGAGGGCGCGCTGCAGGACCCGGTCGTAAACCCGGTCGCGGGCCTTCGCGGTGAGCATTTTCGAATCGGTCAGCTCGGGCAGCCGCGCGCCGTCGCCGGGACGGAGCACGCACGAAGCCACCACGAGCGGACCGGCGCAGGCTCCGGCTCCGGCCTCGTCCACGCCGACGACCGGGCCGAGGCCGCGTCGTTCGAGCGCGCCTTGCAGACCCCAGAACAGCTCGCCGCGTACCACAGCACGCGGCGGGCGCAGCGGTTCTGCCGGCATGCGGGGAGGAGGGAGAGTCACCGAAGCACCACCCGGAAGTCGCGGACGGAGCGCACCGCTTACCGTCTCCGGCCGGCCGCCTTGCGGAGGCCTGCCTTCAACCGGCGTCCGACGAAGAGCGTCGGCACCGCGGTGGCGAAGCCGATGCCGAGCGGCAGCCCTTGCTGCCACGCGGGCGCGCCGAGCGCGACCGGCTGGGCGTTCTGCTGCGGATTGTGGTCCGAGATCCCGCCCCAGCGGCCAGGCGGCAGCACGATGATGCGGGCCTTGCCGATGACGTCGTCGACCGGCACGGCTCCGTTGGGTCCGCCGCCGCCCTGATAACGCGAGTCAGCGGAGTTGTTGCGGTTGTCGCCCATCACCCAGAGCGCGCCCTGCGGGACCTTCACCGGGGCGAACGACTCCTGCACGCGGTGGTGGTCGTCTTCCCAGTGGATATAGGGCTCGTCGAGGGCCTTGCCGTCGACTATCACCCGGTTGCGGTCGTCGCAGCACTGGACGGTCTGACCGCCGGTGGCGATGACGCGTTTGACGAAGTCCCGCTCGTCCGGGGGCGCGAAGCCGACCAGCGAACCGAGACCGCGCAGCGCGCGCACGACGAAGTTGCTCGACTCCTGCGGCGCGATCTCGTTCTCGGTCCACGCGGGCGGGCCCTTGAACACGATCACGTCCCCCGGGGAGGGGTCGGTGAAGTCGTAGGTGACGCGGTCGACCAGGATCCGGTCGCCGGTGCAGCCCGGGCAGCCGTGCAGCGTGGACTCCATGGACCCCGAGGGGATCATGTAGACCTTGGCCAGAAACGCCTGGATCAGGATCGTGAGCACCAAGGCGATCACGATCAGGATCGGCAGTTCCTTCCAGAACGACCGCTTTTTCGAGGGCTTGCCCCGCCGGTGCGACCCCCGACGCCCGCCGGACCGTTCCTGGTCCTCCTCCGGGCGTTCGGGGCCGTCCTCATCGGCGTTCCGCGACACAGGTTCGACCACGTCGCCAGGCTACCGGTAACCGGCTCGTCACTCAGGAGGCGGAGGTGGTCTCGCGGTTCTCGCGGCGCTCCTTGATCTTGGCCTTCTTGCCGCGCAGCTCGCGCAGGTAGTACAGCTTCGCCCGGCGGACGTCGCCGCGCTTGAAGACCTCGACCTCGGCCAGGTTCGGCGAGTGCACCGGGAAGGTGCGCTCGACGCCGACGCCGAACGAAACCTTGCGCACGGTGAAGGTCTCCCGGATGCCGCCGCCCTGACGGCGGATCACGACGCCCTGGAAGACCTGGTTGCGCTCGCGGTTGCCCTCGATGACGCGGACGTGCACCTTGAGCGTGTCGCCGGGGCGGAAGTCCGGGATGTCGGAACGCAGTGACTGCGCGTCCAGCGCGTCCAGGGTGTTCATCGGTGGTCCGTCCTCGTATTCGTGTGGCTTACGTACAGCTTGAGCGCGCAGTGGATCACTGCGACTAGCCCGGGGCTGATGGCATTCACGGTTGACGTCGCGTCTTGACGTCTGCTCTGGGCAGATGTCAAGCACTACGCGTCACGCCAACTAATCCATTATGGCAGAGGCCCCCGGGGACCTCGCACGGGGCCTATCCGGGCTGGTCGTCCAGCCCGTCGAGCACCTCGCGGTCCCGCTTGTCCAGGCTTCCTTCGGGCAGCCGGTCCAGCAGATCCGGCCGCCGTCGCGCGGTGCGCCGCAGCGCCTGGTCGCGCCGCCAGCGGTCGATCAGCGCGTGGTTGCCCGAACGCAGCACGTCCGGCACCGCCAGGTCGCGCCACACCTCCGGGCGGGTGTAGCTGGGGCCTTCGAGCAGGCCGTCGGAGAACGAGTCCTCGGCCGCCGACCGCACGTTGCCGAGCACGCCCGGCAGCAGCCGGACCACGGCCTCCACCATCACCAGCACCGCGGCCTCGCCGCCGACCAGCACGTAGTCGCCGATCGAGACCTCGTCGACCGGCATCCGGCGGGCCGCGTCGTCGACGACCCGCTGGTCGATGCCCTCGTACCGGCCGCAGGCGAACACCAGGTGCTTTTCCTCGGCGTAGGCGTGCGCCAGTTCCTGGGTGAACGGCTTGCCCGCGGGGGTCGGGACCACGAGCCGGGTCCCGTCGCCGCACACGTCGTCCAGTGCCGGGCCCCAGATCTGCGGCTTCATGACCATGCCGGGGCCGCCGCCGTAGGGCGCGTCGTCGACCGCGCGGTGGACGTCATGGGTCCAGTCGCGCAGGTCGTGCACGCCGACCTCGATGAGGCCGCGGTCGATCGCCCGGCCCAGCAGCGCGGCGCGCAGCGGGTCGAGGTACTCGGGGAAAATGGTGACGACGTCGATGCGCAAGCGGTTACCAGTTCCAGTACTCGGTGGCCTGGGCGTGCCACGGGCTCGGGAAGTCCTGGTCGATCGCGAAGGCCATGCCGAGCCCCTTCGCGATCTTGATGCTGCGGTGCAGGGTCTTGCGGATCGGCGACCCGGCGGGCAGCCCGTTGTCGTCCGACCACGTCTCGGTCTGCGTGATGCAGGTGCGTGCCCCGAAGCGGGCGTTCGAGCACGGAGCGGGCGCGCCCCAGGTCTGCAGATGTTCGAAGCGGACGACCTTGCCCGAACTCTTCTCGGTGATCGTGCCGCGAGCGACGAGCCGGTAGTCGGTGGACGGCACGGTCCAGCGCACGTAGTGCTGGCGGCCGCCGTCGGACGGGATCGGCGTGCAGGTGGAGCCGGTGCACACGGACTCTTCGGTGACCCGCTCCGTGTAGTACGTGCCGTTGCCGTCCCAGCCGTCGAGCAGCACCCAGTCGCCCGAGCGGACGAAGTGCTCGGCAGTCGCCGGCGGCCACGTGACCGGGTCGCCCCAGGTGATCTGCGATTCGGTGGCCGACTGCGGCGACCACGCCCACTGGAAAGCCTTCTCCCCCGGCGGCGCGTACTGGCCGGCGCTGCGCTGGAACATCAGCGAAAAGTCGTTGTACACCGGCGAAGCGGCCTGTGCGGGCGGCGCGGCGAAAGCGGTGGCCAGAACGGCCGCGAAGGCAGCCTTGATCCAGAACTTCACGAACTCCCCCTCAGTCAGCGTCGAGGAGGCCTTCGGGCGGATCGAGCACGACCCGGCCTCCCGCGACATCCACCACCGGGACGATGGCGCGGACGAAAGGTACCAACACCGAACGCCCGTCGTGATCGAGTTCGAGCAATTCCCCGGCAGGCGAGTGGACCACCTCGACGACCTTGCCGACGACGGTCCCGTCGAGCAGTTCGGCGCGCAGGCCGGCCAGCTCGTGGTCGTAGAACTCGTCCGGGTCGCCGGTGGGCGGCAGCGTGTCGGTGTCCGCCAGCAGCAGGGCGCCGCGCAGGGTTTCCGCGACGTCGCGCGTGAGCACCTGTTCGAAACGCACCAGCAGCCGCCCGCTGTGTTCGCGGGCGGCTGCGATGGTGAGTTCTCTCGTGCTGCCGTCGCGCAGCTTCGTCGTGACGACCGCACCGATCGCGAACCGCTCCTGCGGCGAATCCGTGCGCACGTCCACCGCGAGCTCGCCGCGGATGCCGTGCGCCTTCGCGATACGGCCGACTACGACGTCCATACCTGACCGTTTCCGAGAATCCGGGTCAGCGATCGGTGTCGACGACGTCCACCCGGACGCCGCGGCCGCCGATGCCGCCCATCACGGTGCGCAGAGCGGTCGCGGTGCGCCCGCCCCGGCCGATCACCTTGCCGAGATCGTCGGGGTGGACGTGCACCTCGAGCGTGCGGCCACGTCGCGTGGTCAGCAGCTCGACCCGGACCTCGTCCGGGTTGTCGACGATCCCGCGCACCAGGTGCTCGAGGGAGTCGGCGAGGAAGCTCACTCGGACTTCTCGCCCTCAGCGGCTTCTGCCTTCTCGGCCTCGGCCTTCTTCGGGGCCGACTTCTTCTTCGGCGTGACGGCCTCGGTGGAGGGCTCCTCGCCGGCCGCGGCCAGCGCCGCGTTGAACAGCTCCTGCTTGGACGGCTTCGGCTCGGCCACCTTCAGGGTGCCCTCGGCGCCCGGCAGGCCCTTGAACTTCTGCCAGTCGCCGGTGATCTCGAGGATGCGCTGGACCGGCTCGGTCGGCTGCGCGCCGACGCCCAGCCAGTACTGCGCCCGCTCGGTGTCGACCTCGATGAAGCTCGGCTCTTCCTTCGGGTGGTACTTGCCGATCGTCTCGATGGCCTTGCCGTCCCGGCGGGTGCGCGCGTCGGCGATGATGATGCGGTAGTACGGCGCACGGATCTTGCCGAGGCGCTGCAGCTTGATCTTGACGGCCACGGGTGTGGGTACTCCTCAGTGCTGTGTGGTGCGGGGCGCGCGCCGAACCCGTGGGGACAGGCTTGCGGCGCCCGGAGGTCAGGAGCTTCCACACGGCGAGAGGGTCCGGCGGAAGCGGGCAAGCAAACATTCTGCCAGATGCCCGTCCCCGCACCCGCACAAGGCCCCGGTTAAGCGTGCGTGACCAGGCTCAGAACGACGCGAGACCGAGCGCGCCGAGCAGGATCGCGACCGCGGGGAGGAAGTTGTTGACCGCGTGCGCGACGATGCTGCCGGCCAGTCTTCCGGTGGTCAGCCGGGCCAGCCCGATCGGGATGGAGATCACCAGCAGCAGTGTGGTGCGCAGCGGTTCCAGGTGGCTGGCCGCGAACACCGCGGTGGACAGCAGGAACGCGGCGATCCGGCCCCACCGCTCGCTGCGCCACTGCAGCCGCTCCGCCGCGCCCCAGAGCAGGCCGCGGTAGATGATCTCCTCGCAGATCGGCCCGACCAGCCACAGGTAGCCGAACATCACCGCGGCGGCGGGCACGGACATCTTGCGGTCGTCGACGAGCGCGCTGATCGCCGAGGTCGCGTCCGCCGAGCCGACCAGCTGGGTCCACACGTAGGCGCTCAGCGAGGTGAGCACCAGGCCGAGCATGCCGAATTTGAGCCCGGTCCAGATGTCCGCCCAGCGCCATTCGAGCCGCAGGTCGAGCTTCGGGCCGTTGCCGCGCACGACGGTGATCAGCACCGCGGCGCCGGCGGCGATCATGGTGGGCAGCATCGTGCCGAGCAGCACCGTGCTGATCGGCAGCGGCCTGCCGGGAGCCGTCGGGCCCGACAGCGCGCCGATGAACGCGGCCGACGCCAGCAAAACAGCCTCGACCAGCAGGAATGCCCCGAATCCCCAGCGATGCGCCGGGAACGCGGTCGGTTCGGCCACGAAGTCCTCCGGGGAGAGCGCACTGGAGAGGGGTTCACGGGGCTGTGATGTCGTCACGCCCGCCTCCCCGTGCTCGCTCTGCTCACCGGTCGAGCCTAGCGGCCGGAATGGTTTCGCACAGTACTCGAATGGTCACCGGTTTCTTCTGTTCCCGGCGGGCTTCAGTGCCCGGTGAACAGGAGGACGGCGGGCGGCAGGTTGTTGGCCGCGTGCGCGAGCACGCTCGCCGAGGTCCGGCCGGAATAGTGCCGGGCCAGCCCGAGGACGAGACCCTGGCCGAACAGCGCGATCGTGCGCGTGGTCTCGCCGTGCAGCAGCGCGAACATCATCGAGGTGAGCACGAGCACCACCCACGGCGGGATCTTGTAGTGCAGCAGGGCGTTCCACAGCGCCCCGCGCAGAAGCAGTTCCTCGGTGAGCGGGACGGCGATCACCAGCACCAGCGCGGTCGCGACGAGCCAGACCGGGCTTCCGCCGGAAACGTCGGGAAGGTCGGTGAGCGGGCTGTCGGACACCTCGTCGCCGCCGAAGACGGCGATTTCGGCGGCGTTCAGCACGAAGCCGGCGACGAGCGCGAGCGCGCCGCAGGCGAGGCCGATGCGGAGGTCGCGGCCGCGAGTGCGGAGGCCGAAGTCGCGTTCCAGGCCGGAGCCGTACCGCAGCGAGGCGATCGCCGGGCCGAGGCCGAGTACCAGGTTCGGCAGGAACGCCAGCAGCAGCAACGGTCCCGCGTACGCCTCGACCGGGTCGTCCTCGCCGACGTGCCGGTTGAACGCGGCCGCGGTGAGGAGGGTGACGAGGTAGTAGCCGGCGACTCCGAAAAAGAACGCGGCAAATGCCCAATGGGCGCCCAGAATTCGCTTTCCCCCACCGTCTTCGGCCACAGGTTCACGCTATGTGGCTGTGCTGTGGCGCATCGAGGCGGGGTCGCCTCGCGCTCGCCTGCGGACCGGTGCCGGATGGGGGTTTCTCCGAAGCCGCGGCTGTCTGCTCCGCAAATGTCCGTGAAGGGCTCCTTGAGGGAACCTGATTCCCTCAAGGAGCCCTTCACGGACAGCCACAGCACCGGACTCGCGCATCTGCTGTCGGGGAGACTCCGATGTGGCTTCCTGCTCCGGC